>NZ_JBEZIX010000044.1:0-47089 GCF_040651315.1 Streptomyces sp. NPDC048506 | reverse complement strand
GGGTCCGAATGCCCCTTTGGCTGGTCCTCCGCACCGTCTTCCGGGGCCGTCGGCTGCGACTCCTGGGAGGAGTCTTGCGGCTGCTGCTCCTGTTGCTGCTGCTCCTGTTGCGGCTGCTCCTGTGGCTGCTGCTCCTGTTGCGGCTGCTGCTCGTGCTGCTGCTGTTCGTGCTGTTCGTGCTGTTCGTGCTGTTGCTGGGGGGTGGGCTGGGTCTCGTTGGGGTTTTGGTCGTGGGGGTTCTGCTGCTGGGTGTGGGGTGCCGACTGCTGTTGCTGGGGTTGCTGAGTAGGCCCGTTCTGCTGCTGCTGCTGAGCCTGTGCGTTCTGCTGCTGGTGTGGAGCGGTCTGCTCTTGCTTCGGTGCAGGCTGCTGCTGCTGTTGCTGCGGGGTCGGCTGCTGCTGAGGAGTCGACTGCTGTTGCTGGGGTGCAGGCTGCTGCTGCGGAGTCGACTGTTGCTGCTGAGGAGCCGGCTGCTGCTGGTGAGGGGTGGGCTGGGCCTGGTTGGGGTTTTGGTCGTGGGGGGCCTGTTGCTGGGTGTGGGGTGCCGACTGCTGTTGCTGGGGTTGCTGAGTGGGCGCGTTCTGCTGCTGCTGGTGCTGCTGCTGGGCCTGCGCGTTCTGCTGCTGGTGCGGTGCGGTCTGCTGTTGCTTCGGGGCAGGCTGCTGTTGCTGCTGGGGGGCAGGCTGCTGCTGAGGAGTCGGCTGCTGCTTCGGAGCAGGCTGTTGCTGCTGCGGGGTCGGCTGCTGCGGGGGAGCCGGCTGTTGCTGTTGCTGGGCGTACGGTCCCGGCTGTTGCTGCGGGGTCGGCTGTTGCGGGTGAGGTTGCTGGTAGGGCCCGGGCTGCTGGGGCTGCTGCTGCGCATACGGGTTCTGCTGCTGGGGCTGCGCCTGCTGCTGGTGCGGCTGGGCGTATGGCCCCGGCTGCTGCTGGGCGTACGGGTTGTGCTGTTGGGGCTGCGCCTGCTGCTGGGCGTAGGGGTTCTGGTGCTGGGCCTGCTGCTGGTGCGGCTGCGCGTACGGGTTGGCCTGCTGCGGCATCGGCTGCTGCTGCTGGGGCTGCTGATACGGGCCGGGCTGTTGTTGCGGGCTCGGCTGCTGGTGGGGCTGCTGGGCGTACGGCTGCTGCTGGTGCGGTTGCTGGGCGTAGGGGCCCGGCTGCTGCTGTTGGGCGTAGGGGTTCTGCTGCTGAGGTGACTGCTGCGCGTACGGGTTGGCCTGCTGCGGCGCCGGCTGCTGCTGGTGCGGCTGCGCGTACGGGCCCGGCTGCTGCTGGTTCTGCGGCTGCTGGGCGTACGGGGTCGGTTGCTGCTGGTGGGGTTGCTGGTACGGGCCGGGCTGCTGCTGCGGCTGTTGGGTGTACGGGCTTTGCTGCGGCTGCGGCTGCGCGTAGGGGTTCGGCTGGGCCTGCTGTTGGTGCGGCTGCGGCTGCGGGTGTGCCTGGGCTTGCTGCTGTGCCTGGGCCTGAGCCTGCTGCTGTGCCTGGGCCTGGGCCTGGGCCTGAGCTTGTGCCTGGGCTTGCTGCTGCGCCTGGGCCTGCTGTTGGGCCTGTGCCTGCGCCTGTGCCTGTGCCTGGGCTTGTTGCTGGGCGTGGGCCTGCGCTTGTGCCTGTTGCTGCGCCTGGGCCTGCTGTTGGGCGTGCGCCTGCGCCTGGGCCTGCTGCTGAGCCTGTGCCTGCGCTTGTTGCTGGGCCTGCGCCTGCGCCTGTGCCTGTTGCTGTGCCTGAGCGTGAGCCTGGGCCTGCTGCTGTGCCTGCGCCTGTGCCTGCTGCTGTGCCTGTGCCTGCTGCTGTGCCTGGGCTTGCTGTTGGGCGTGGGCCTGTTGCTGGGCCTGGTTTTGTTGGGGCTGGTTCTGCTGGGGGGTTTGGTTCTGGGCGGTGGCGGGATCGAAGGGCTGGCGGTTGGCGTCGGTGATGAGGTGCCAGACGTTCTCGGCACTGGTGTTGATGGGCTGCTGGCTGACCTTGCCGGTCTGGCTGTCTACCCATACGACCCGGCCGTTGTGGTTGACGGCGTTGAAGACATGGGCGCCGCCGCCGGAGCCGTCCGGGTTCTTCGGCCAGGTGACGAGGACGGCAGCCGCGGCGCCGGGGCCGGCCTGGCGGAGCTCGTTGGCTATGCGATCGTAGCCGTCCTTGGAGTTCGGGCCGGAGTTGCGGAACTTGGCGCCGGTGTACTGCTCGATGTTGGCGGTGCCGTTGTGTTCGCCGGATGCGCGGTCGATGCCGCCCTTGCCGTCCGGGTCGTAGGTGCGGACCCCGGACACCTGCGGGTTGCCGTACCAGGACTCCATGAAGGAGCGGGTGCAGTCGGCGCAGTTGTTGGAGCGGCCGAGGACGTTGGGGCCGCCGTCGTTCTGGAGCTGGGCCCAGGGCTGGAAGGGGTCGTTGAACGCGCGCGGGGTGCCGTCCGGGTTCCGCGGGAAGTTCGCTTCCAACGCCTGCTGGTCGTGCGGGAACGGTGAGTACAGGCCGTGGGGCTGGAAGTTGAGGCCGGCCCGGACGTTCAGGTGGCTGCGCAGGTTCGGCGGCTGGGGGACCGGCGCCTGGTGCTGCTGTTGCTGCTGCTGGTGGGGGAGGGGCTGGGGCTGGTTGGGGTTCTGGTGGTGGGGGGCCTGCTGCTGGGCGTACGGTGCGGGCTGTTGCTGGGCGTACGGGTTTGGCTGCTGGGCGTGCGGGGCCGGCTGTTGCTGGGCGTACGGGTTTGGCTGCTGGGTGTGCGGCGCGGGCTGTTGCTGGGCGTACGGGTTCGGCTGCTGGGCCTGCGGCGCCGGCTGCTGCTGGTGTGGCTGCTGGGCGTACGGGTTCTGCTGTTGAGGCTGCGCCTGCTGCTGGTGCGGCTGGGGCTGTGCCTGCTGCTGGGGCTGCTGCTGGTAGGGCTGGTTCTGCTGCTGAGGCTGTTGGTACTGAGGCTGCTGGTTCTGCGGCTGCTGGTAGGGGAAGTTCGGGGTGGGGGCGGCGGGAGCCTGGGCGCCAGGGGTCGTGGGGGCCTGCTCCGGGGTGTCGGTCCGGGGGCGGTCCGAGCCGGAGGGCGAAGGCTGCTGTGCCCCGTCCGGGCGCGACGGGCTGGACGGCGGTGCGCTGTCGGGATGGGTGGCGTCGGGACGCGTGCTGTCCGGGCGAGAGCCGTCGGGGCGAGGGGCGTTGTCGGGGCTGCCGGGGGTTTCCGGGCGGGAGTCGTCGTTGCGTGCCGGGCCGTCGAGGCGCGGGTTGTGCGGGGGACGCTCCGGGCTCGGCTGCTGGGTGTGGTCCTGGATCACCTGCGAGCCGTCGGGACGGCGGTTGTCGCCGGGCGGTGTGGTGGGCGCGTCCCGGCGCGGGCCGTCGAGGCGGGGGTTGTGCGGGGGCGCGGTCTGGTCCTGACGCGGGCCGTCCAGACGGGGGTTGTAGGCCGGGCGCTCCGGGGCGGGCCGCTGGGTGTGGTCCTGGACCGCCTGCGAGCCGTCGGGACGCCGGTTGGTGGGGCGGGCAGAAGCGTTTCCGCCGGTGGCGGAGGCGTTTCCGTTGCCGTTGGGCCGGCTGCCACCGGTGTTGGACGGGTTGCCGCCGGTGTTGGAGGGGGTGCCCCCGGTGTTGGAGGGCGTGCCGCCGCGGGGCGGGGCGGCGGCGGTGGGGCCGGCCTGGTGCGGCACGGCACCCATCATCATCGGGCCGTTGGCCTGGGGGCTGTTGGACTGCGCCTGCTGGGGGGTGGGGCCGGCGGTGGGCGCACTGGTGCCGGGGTCGGCGGTGTGCTGGGTGGGCGGGGGGAGGGTGGCGGTGCCGGCGGACTGCGTGGTGACGGTGGTGTCGTTGGGGTCGGCGGTGGGCATGGGGTCGCCCGGTGCCGGGTCACGCTGCTGGATCGGCTGGCTGGAGGGGGCGTGCTGGACGGGGGCGCCCTGCGCCGGTGCACCGACGTGCGGCATCGAAACGCGGCTGCCGCCGCTGCCGGTGGTGCTGTCCCCGTTGGCGGACCCGTTGCCGTTGCCGTTGCTGTCGTGGGAGCCGGCGGAACCGTCGCCGTAGGAGGGCGCGTTGCCTGCCACGGCGTCGGGCGACTGCGAGGGCGACGGCGACTGCTGCGGTGCGTCCGGCTGGGGGGTGTGGTCCGGTGCCGGCTGGGTGCTGATGGGCTCCGGGGCCGGGGCGGGGCGGGCCGCGTCCGGGGTGTTGTCGTGGGTGGGCTGGGTGCCGACCGAGTCGCTGTCCGCGTCGGGGCGGGCGAAGCCGGGGGTGGTGTCCCGGGTCGGCTGGGTGCTGACCGAGTCCGCGTCCGCGTCGGGGCGGGCTGCCTCCGGGGTGTGGTCCGGAGTGGGCTGGGTGCTGACGGAGTCCGCGTCCGTGTTGGGACGCGCGGAGTCCGGGCTGTGGTCGGGCGTCGGCTGGGTGCTCGGGGTGTCTGAGTCCGGGCGGGAGGAGTCGTGTGCCACGCCGGAGTCCGGGGTGGGGCCGGAATCCGGGGAGTGCGCGTTGCCGGAGGGGCCGTCGTTGCTGCCCTGGAAGCCTTCGTCGAACGGGGAGCGCTGGTCCGGCGGGGGGAGCGGCTGCGCGTCCGGGACGGTGTGCGGGGTGTCCGAGCCGTTGGTGGGGCCGTCGGAGGCGGACGACGGGCGCGAGCCGCTGCCACCGTCCGCACCGTCGGAGGCGCCGCCACGGTCGGAGGCACCGCCACCGTCGGAAGCACCGCCACGGTCGGAAGCGCCCCCGGCGTCGGATGCGCCCGCGTTGTCCGAAGCGCGCGGGGTGTGGCTGGTGGAGCCGCCGCCGTCCGAGCCGCCTCGGCCGCTCCCGCCCGCGCCGGAGTCACTGGAGCCAGAACCAGAGCCGGAGTTGGAGCCGGACGAGGTGCTGCCGGAGCCGCCACCGTCCGAACCGCTGCCGGAACTGCCGTTGCCGGAGCTGTTACCGGACCCGCTGCCACTCGAACCGCTGTTGCCGGAGCCCGCTCCGTCGCCCGAACCCGACTCGCCGGAACGGCCGTTGGAGCTGTTGCCTGAGCTGCTGTCCGAGCCGCTGTCCGAGCTGCTGGAGTCGCCGGAGTGGCCTCCGTCCCCGCCGTCTCCGCTGCCGTGCTCGCCGCCGCGGCCGGCGGCGTGGTCCAGTCCGCCGCGGGCGCGGTGGCCGGCGCGGTGACCGGCGCCGTCCCGCAGGCTCTCGCCGAGCGTCTCGCCGGTGTTCTCCACGGCGTCCTTGGCCGCGGAGTAGCCCTGCTTGAGGGTGCGGCCGACGTGGTAACCGTTCTGGGCGCCGAAGTTCTGGTTGACGGTCTGCGCGATGATGTCGGAGACCATGGCCTCCAGCGCGGAGATCACCGGCTCCTTGGCGGCCTCAAGGATCGCGTCCAGCAGCTGCTTGGCGACCTCCTTGAGGATCTTGCGGACCATCTCGCGGGTGAACAGCGTCGCCGCCGCACCACCGATTTCGGACAGGCCCAGCGTGAAGGGTGCCGCGGCTTGCGCGGCGATGATTTCGGCCGCCAATATCGCCAATTGGACAATGACGGCGATCTTCATCCCGATGACGAGGGCCGCGGCGGCCTCGAAGGTGAAGGCGATGACCTCGGCCGCTTCGCGGGCGTCGTTGAAGTAGCCCGAGCCGCCGCCGAACTTCTCCCAGGTCTTGTTGAAGCCCTCGATCGAGTCGCCGGCGTTCTGGCTGAGCACATTGGACGCCGCCGTCGCACCACGCGCCTGGTGCCCCTCGACCTCCGCCGCGAACGTGCGCCAGACGTTGGCGCACTCGATCAGCTTGTCCTCGTCGGCAGTCGGCCAGTTGAAGCCGAGCATCTCAAGGACCCACTCAAGAGAGTACGGCAGCATCATGGACAAGGTGGAGCTCCCCCGTGGAATGTGTTACGGCATGGTGCGAGACCGGCGGCGGCCCGGCAGGAGGCGCCTAGGTCACAGGTGTGGACCGATGGGTCACGGATGTGGACCGGCAGATGACGTCAGTGCTGGGCGCGCGTGAAGGTGACCTGGGTTTTGGGGTTCTTCGTGGGGTCCGACCACGCCTCGTCGTTCTTGACGTGCTGGTTCATCAGCGCCTCGTTGAAGTCCTCGTTCTCCGCATGGTTCTTGGACATCTCGGTCAGCGCCTTGCCGATCTCCTGGAGCTTTGCGGAGAGGTGCCCCATGGACTCGTTCATGCCGTCACGGACGCCCTCGTAGACGACGCCGAACTTCTCGCCGATGTCGTCGTCGCCCCACGGCGGACGCCCGTCCTTGCTGGCGAACGAGGTGAGCCCGCTCACGAACTGCTGGCCGAACGACTTCTTCTCCGGCTCCGGCTCCTTGACGTCGCTGGCCGGCGGGCCCGCGTCCAGCGCGTGAAGGCCGTTCATCAGCCGCTTCAGCGAATTGTGGAAGTCCTCACCGAGCTTGGTGAAGTTCGTGCCCTCGGACTTGAGGGACTCCACATCTGTCTGGAAACCGTCTGCACCGGCCACAACGCCCCCCGCGTTCGTAATGGTTACCCAATGACATATTCAAGCCAAAGCTTAACGGGAGCCAAGGACAGCCCACCAGTTGCTATCGCATGTGTGGATGGGTGGACGGGCAGACGGGTGGAGGGGTGGACGCCCCGTGTCCCGTCCGGTGAGCGATCCCCGCCCGGTAATGACCCCGCCTGGTAGTGACCCCGGTCCGGCAGTGACCCCCGCCCGGTTCAGGAACTGCCCGGTTCAGGTCCGGTCTGCTCAGGACCCGTCTGCTCAGGTCCTGTCTGCTGAGGTTCCGTCTGCTCGGGGCTGCTCGGCCGGTAGAAGCGGTGGTACAGCTCTACCGCCTCCGCCGGCGGGAAGTTGGGCAGGAACGTCACATCGCCGTTGACCTTCGAGATGGCGACATTGCTTCCGCCGGGTGAGGACGGCGGGGCGGTGGGGTCCTCGGGTGCCGGCCAGCCCGCGTACACCAGGTAGCCGGCGTCGAATTCGTGGACGAACAGGGCACTCGGGCCGCCGGGCGAACCGACCTCGGGGAAGTGCTGCCGACCGATCTCCAGCGCCTCTCCCTCGGTCGTCGGCACGGGGCGCGGTGCGCTGTCGTCCGTCGCCTCGATCTGGGGAGGGGTCGGAGGCAGTGGGGGAGGGGTCGGGGGGAGGGCGGGATTGTTCCCCGTCTGGTCGGAATCGGCCATGACGCGGTCTCCTTCGGCGTGATCTTGTCGGTGATGCTCAACCTAACTCACGCCGGGAGGGCCGGATCGGTTCACCTCCGATGGAGGACATCGTGCAATGCCGGCCGTCCTGCGCCCGGGAGCTCCTCACACGGTCCAACGGCAGCCCGTAGGCCGTTCATCCGAACTGGACCTGTGCCAGCCAGTACTCCAGAAGCTCCGTGCTGCCGCTGACCTCGACGGTCTCCTTGTCGGTGGTCTGCCGGCCGTAGATCAGGAGCAGCAGGTCGGTCAGTGGGGCGCGGACGGACACCGCGGCCGGTTCGTGGGCGCGGCGCCAGGCCAGGGCGTCGCCGGTGAGGTCGACGAGCCAGTCGGCGGCGGCCTCGGGCGGGGTGTCCGTGGCATGGAAATGCAGGGTGCGGCCGGGGCCGAGGAGTTCGCGCCGGTCCGGGTGGAAGTCGAACATCTCGGGGAGCGAGCCCAGCTCCATCCACTCGTCGAGGGCGTCGACGGCGACCCGCTGCTCGACGGTGAAGTCCGCACCGAGGGTCAGGACCATGTCGGCCCGGTGGACGACCGTTTCGTGGGCCATACGGCGGGCGAAGAAGCGGGCGGTGCCATAGCCCTGGAGCGGGGTCCAGATCTTGGCGTCGGGGCCGGCGGCGCGCAGGGTGCCGGCGAGGCGTTCGGCGCCTTCGGCGAGCCAGGCGGCGAGTCGGGCCGGCGGCTCGGTGGTGTCACGGGGCAGGACGCGGAGCGCGGTCTCCGGAGGGGGCTCGGTCGCCCGGGTCCGGACGATCTCCTCGACCCAGTGGTAGACCTCGCCCAGATGCCGTAGCAGCTGGGCGAGGTTCCAGTCCGGGCAGGACGGCACGGATGCGGTCAGGTCGACGTCGCCCTCCCGTAGGGCGGTCGCGAGCAGGCCGGCCTGTGTGACGATCGCGGCGCAGTGACTGTCGAAATCCATGGTGGAGTCCATGACGTCACGGTAGAGCGCACCACTGGCAACGGGCGGTTACCACATGCGGGACGGGGCGACGGCCTGGGGCGACCACCTGGGGTGACCGGCGCCGGCCGCCCAGCCGGCGCCGCACCCGTCCCATCCGCATCCCCGTCCCCATCCGTATCCCCGTCCCCATCCGTATCCCCGTTCCCGTCCCCGCACCCGTTCCTGTCCCCACCCCCGTCCCCATCCGCGTCCCCCTCCGCGTCCTGTTACGACGCGCGGTTCCCCGCCTCCAGCCGGAACCGCAGTCGGCAGATGACCGCGTCCGTGTCCCGCCGGACCGCGTGCGCGACGACCGCGCCGCGCTGGTTCTGGAGCAGCCGCTGCCACAGGTGGGCGGGTTCGGCCTCCGGTATCAGGACGGTGACGCGGGTGCCGGGGCGGCGGGCGGTCAGATCGGTGACGTAGTCGGCGATGGGACGGCCGATCGAACGGGTCGCGGAGGGGAGTTCGAGCAGCTCCACGCCCGGGTTCCAGAGCTCCCAGTCGCGGCGCAGCGCTTCGGTGGCCGGGCGGTCGTCGGGGTCCGCGTAGGTGACGGTGACCGCCACCACCTCGTCGCCCAGCGACACCGCCGCGTTCAGCGCTTCGCAGGTCAGCCGGGACAGATGGGAGACGGGGACGACGACCAGGGAGGTGGCGCGGCGCGGCGGTTCGGGCACCCGGCCCAGGCCGAGCCGCTCACCGATCCGCCCGTAGGCGCGGTGGACCGCCTCGAAGGCCAGCACCAGCACGGGCAGCGCCACGACGATCAGCCAGGCGCCCTCGGTGAACTTGGTGGCGGTCACCACGACCGCCGAGACGCCGGTGAGCAGCGCACCGAAGCCGTTCAGCGCGGCCTTGCCGCGCCAGCCGGGGGAGCGCTCCAGGCGCCAGTGCCGGACCATGCCGACCTGGCAGATGGTGAAGCCGACGAAGACGCCGATGGCGAAGAGCGGGACGAGGGTGTTCACGTCGCCGCCGGAGAAGACGAGGAGGGCCGCGGCGACCGCGGCGAGGGCCAGGACACCGTGGCGGTGGACCTGGCGGTCCGCCTTCAGGCCGAAGACGTGCGGCAGGTAGTTGTCCCGGGCGAGCAGCCCCATCAGCACGGGCAGGCCGCCGAAGGAGGTGTTCGCGGCCAGCGCGAGCAGGATCATGGTGGCGAACTGGACGACGTAGAAAGCCCAGTTGTGGCCGAGGGAGGCGTCCGCCAGCTGTGCGAGGACGGTGACGCCCTCGACCGGCTGGAGGTGGAAGCGGCCGATCAGGACGGACAGGCCGATCAGCATCACGCCGAGCAGGGCGCCGAGCGCGACCTCGGTGCGCTGGGCCCGCTTGGCGGCCGGGGCGCGGAAGGCCGGCACCGCGTTGGCGACCGCCTCCACACCGGTCAGCGCCGAGCAGCCGGCGGCGAACGCCTTGAGCAGCAGCAGCGCGCCGACGGTGGTGGCGTTCTGGGCGAGTACGGAGGCGTGCCCGTCGGCGGTGACGGTGGAGGCGGGGGCGTCGCGGAACAGACCGACGACGACCATCGCCAGGATGGCGCCGATGAAGACCGCGGTGGGGACGAGGAACGCCTTCGCCGAGTCGACGATGCCGCGCAGGTTGATGGCGGTGATCAGGACGAGAACGGCCAGGCAGATCCACACGCGGTCCTGATAGAGCGCGGGGAAGGCGGAGGTGAGCGCCGCCACGCCGGCCGTCACCGACACCGCGACGTTCAGGACGTAGTCGAGGATCAGCGACGCCGCGGCGACCAGGGCGGTGCGGCGCCCGAGGTGGGTCCTGGCGACCGCGTACGAACCGCCGCCGTTGGGGAACGCGGCGATCACCTGGCGGTACGAGGCGACCAGCACGGCGAGCAGGGCGGCGATGGCCAGCGTGACGGGGAGCGTGAAGCCGAGCCCGTAGCCGCCCGCCGCGGCCAGGACCAGCACGATCGACTCCGGTCCGTACGCGACGGAGGCCATGGCGTCGAGCGAGAGGGCGGCCAGGCCCTGGAGCGCGGTGAGTCGGTGGCGGGCGTCGGGCTCGGGGGCCTGGAGGCCCTCCGCGCCCGCTCCCGTGGTGCCGGTGCCGGTGCCGGTGCCGGTGCCGTTGCCGGCGCCACCGGACCGGGCGGTGGTGACCGCGCCGATGTCGGTATCCGGCGGTTCCTCGGGCCGGCCATCGGGCTGGGACACCATCGACATCGTTCGTCGTACCTCTCCGTACGGAGCTGGGGCGCTGGGGCGCTGCTGCGCTGAGGCGCTGCTGCACTGAGGCGCTGGGGCGCTGAGCTGGGACCAGCCCAGCGTGCGGGGCGGTACGGCGGACGTCGCCGGGCCTTGGCGGCCCCTTGGCGGCCGATGGGGTGTTCTTCACGGAATCTTGACGCGGCGCACGGGGGCGCGATGGCTCGACGCCGCGGCGGCCGGCCGGTTTTCACGCCTGCCGTGGCCACTTTCCGGCGTCGGTGTCAACGATGCGTCATCGGTGCGTCAAGGCTGCTGGGAACCGCGTCAGTGACGCGCAAACGTCCCCGGCGGTCTTCGGGCGCGGTCCTAGCTTCATGGCCATGGACCACGACCGGACCTGGCTGCCCGAGATGCGGGCCGCGCTCTGGTGCACGGCCGGGCTGTTCACCGTGATGCTGCTGGTCGACCTCGCCAACGGCACGCTCACCCCGTGGCGCACGCTGTGCTGGGTGACGGTCGCGCTGCTGCTGTTCTCGGTCCTCGCTCCGCCACGGGTCAGCGCCGGCGAGGGCTGGCTGGCGTCCCGGGGGCTGGTGCGCACGCACCGGGTCCATACGGACCTGTTGGTCGTCGTCCGCCGTGAGGACGGGACGGCCTCCCGGCTGGTGCTGCGGGACGCCCTGGGCGGCCGGGTGGTGCTGGACCCCAAGGTGCTCACCGCGAATCCGATGCTGTGGCACCGCCTGGACCGGGGCGTACGCCGCTCCCGTGAACGCGGGCTGCTCCGCTGCGGCGCGGCCCCGCTCCAGGCGTTGGCGGACCGGATAGACGGCGACGGTGCACTGGCGGTGTTCGAGGCGTCCGGACTGGAGTGAGCGTGGGCGTCGGGGGACCGGGTACCGGGCGGTCCGCGCGCTCCGGACCCCGCGCTGCGGACCCCGGCTGCGTGCCCCTCCCCGCGGCCTCGCACAGCCGCCGGCCCCCGGACCCCGCGCCGCGCGCCCCTCCCCTCGGCCTCGCGCGGCCGCCCGCCCCTCACTCGCCTTCGGCGAGGCGCTTGATGGCCGACAGCCGGCTGTCCCAGGCCGCGGCCACCCGGTCCATCCACCGGGCGGTGACCCCGAGCCGCTCGGGTATGACCCGGTAGCGCGCCTCCCGGCCCTCCCGGTGGCCGGCGACCAGGCCGGCCCGGTCCAGGACCCCCAGGTGTTTGACGATGGCCTGGCGGCTGACCGGGAGCTCGGCCGCCAGCACCGTGGCGGTCGCCTCGCCGTGTGCGGCGAGGGCGTCGAGTATCCGGCGGCGGGTGGGGTCCGCGAGCGCGGCGAACACCTCCGCCACGGCGTCCCCGCCCGCACCCGACCCCGGGCCCGACCCCGCACCCGACCCCGGGCCCCGGTCCGCGCCCCGGTCCGGGCCCGCGTCCGCTGCTTCGCCGGTCGTCATGCCGCGAGCCGCTCCGTGTACTGCTTGACGTTCTCCATCTGGCCGGACCAGCCGTCGGAGTGGCTCTCGTACCCGGCGGTGCGCCGACGCTCCTCGGGGATGACGATCTCCGCGAACCCGGTCTCCACGACGCGCAGGCGGGTGCCGTCGCCCTCCGGTGTGAGGGTGAACTCGACGAGCGTGGAGTTGCCCTCGATCGCCACCTCGCCCGGGTAGGCGCTGGCCCAGCGGTACGAGAAGTGGTGCGGCGGATCCACCTTCACGATCGTGGTCGGGAACTGGCCGTACTCGCCGTGGTCGAGGTGCATGATGCCGCCCGGCCGCAGGTCGACCGGCGTGGGCTGGCCCTGGCCGAACCACGAGCCGACGTGCTCGGGCTCGGTCAGTACCGCCCAGACCCGTTCCACGGGCGCGGCGATGCTGATCTCCCGTTCGATGCGGTTGCGGTCCTCGCCGGTGGTGCGGGTGTCGCCGGCGTCGTTGCCGGTGGTGTGCGTGGCGTGGCTGCCGGCGCCATGGGGGCTGTCGGTGCTCATGGGGTGCTCCTCCTGTCGAACCCTTCCCTTACGTGCTACCCAATGGTTGCACGTGGGTGCGGGAGGTGCAACCCATGGGTTGCGCGTTCCTGTGTTCTCCTCGTGGTGGCCGGCCCGTCGCGGGGGCTCAGTCCTCGTCGCCCTCCGCCCCGCCCCGGACCCGTACGCGATACGTCGGGACGGACACCTCCGGATCGTCCAGGCAGGTCCCCGTCGCCAGGTCGAAACGCTGCTTGAGCAGCGGTGACGCCACGAACGGACGGCCCGCGGTCGAACCGGTCAGGCCGCGGGAGAGGACCTGCGCGCCGGTGAACGGATCGCGGTTGCCGATCGCGTGGATCCGGCCGGTCCGGTCCAGGAACAGCGCGGCCTGGGTGCCGCACGGGAGGAGGGCGGCGACCCCGCGCCCGGGGATCAGGTCGTCCGGCCCGCAGACCGCGAGCCAGTCGCCCTCCGGGTGTCGGATCTCCACGGCCGTCCCCGCCGTCGGGCCGGCCGGCGCGGTAACAGGGGTGGAAACAGGGGTGGAAACAGAGATGGTGTCAGCGGTAGTTGCAGGAGCGGTCGCGGTCGTCATCAGGCGGAGGTCCCTTCCAGGGTGCGAACGGGCAGGGTCGGCCCGGCCAGCAGCGTCAGGTCCGGCTTGACCTGGTCGCGCTCCGGGATGAAGCGGACGGACGGGTCCGGGGCGTCGGGTGCGTTGACGAACGAGACGAAGCGGGCCAGCCGCTCGGGGTCGGCCAGCGTCTCGGCCCATTCGTCGCGGTAGTGGGTGACGTGGGCGGCCATCAGGGCCTCCAACTCGTCGCAGAGCCCGAGCGCATCGTGCACGACGACATCGCGCACGTGGTCCAGGCCGCCCTCGATCCGCTCCAGCCAGGTGGAGGTGCGCTCCAGGCGGTCGGCGGTGCGGATGTAGAACATCAGGAAGCGGTCGATCAGCCGGATCAGCTCGGCGTCGCCGAGGTCCTGGGCGAGCAGGTCCGCATGGCGTGGGGTGGCGCCGCCGTTTCCGCCGACGTAGAGGTTCCAGCCGTTCGCCGTGGCGATCACACCGAAGTCCTTGGACTGGGCCTCCGCGCACTCGCGGGCGCAGCCGGAGACCGCGGACTTCAGCTTGTGCGGCGCGCGCAGCCCCCGGTAGCGCAGCTCCAGTTCGATCGCCATACGGACCGAGTCCTGCACGCCGTAGCGGCACCAGGTCTGCCCGACACAGGACTTCACGGTGCGCAGCGCCTTGCCGTAGGCATGGCCCGACTCGAAGCCGGCGTCCACCAACCGCGCCCAGATGACCGGCAGTTGATCGACCCGTGCGCCGAAGAGGTCGATCCGCTGACCGCCGGTGATCTTGGTGTAGAGGCCGAAGTCCCGCGCCACCTCACCGATGACGATGAGCTTCTCCGGGGTGATCTCGCCGCCCGGGATGCGGGGCACGATCGAGTAGGACCCGTTCTTCTGGAGGTTGGCGAGGAAGTGGTCGTTGGTGTCCTGGAGCGCCGCCTGCTCGCCGTGGAGGACGTAGCCGTCGGCACCGACCGAGGGCGCGAGGGAGGCGATCACCGAGCCGACGGCCGGCTTGCAGATCTCGCAGCCCTCCCCGCCCCGCGCCTCCTGACGGCCGTGCGCGTCGAGCAGCTCGGCGTAGGAGGTGATCCGGCGGACGCGGACGATCTCGTAGAGCTCGGCGCGGGTGTGCGGGAAGCAGCCGCACAGGCTCTGGTCACCGCTGTCCGGCAGCAGTTTGCCGATCAGCTTGACGCAACTGCCGCACCCGGTACCCGCCTTGGTGCACTGCTTCACCTCCGGGAGCGTCTCGCAGGCCTGGATGGCGTCCTTGGTGACATTGTGACAGCTACAGATCACCGCGTCGCCGGGCAGCGCGTCCGGACCGAGCGCCGCCCGGCCGACGTCCGCCGCGACCCCGGCCGGCAGCACCAGCTGCTCGGGCGCCAGCGGGGGAACGGTGCCGGTGAGCGGGCGCAGCATGCCGTACGCCTCGGCATCGCCGACCAGCACCCCGCCCAGCAGCTCGCCGGCCGCGCCGATCACCAGCTTCTTGTAGACACCGCTGCGGGCGTCGGAGTAGACCACGTCCAGACAGCCGTCGGTGGCGCCGTGCGCATCGCCGAAGGAGGCCACGTCCACACCGAGCAGCTTGAGCTTGGTGGACAGGTCGGCGCCGGTGAACCCGTCCGACGGCGCAGCGGCGTCGGCGTCGAGCTGCCCGGCGACGGCGCCGGCCACCACGCGCGCCATGTCGTACCCCGGCGCGACCAGGCCGTAGACCCGCCCGTCGGCGGCCAGCGCGCACTCGCCGATCGCGTACACCGCGGGATCGTCGGTCCGGCACTGCTCGTCGACGATGATGCCGCCGCGCCGGCCGACCGGCAGGCCGCAGTCCCGGGCGAGCTGGTCGCGGGGGCGGACCCCGGCGGAGAAGACCACCAGATCGGTCTCGATCCGGGAGTCGTCGGACAGCCCCATGGCGGTCACCGCGCCCGCCCCGTCCGCGACGATCTCCTTGCCGCCGACGCCGGTGTGCACCTCCAGGCCCATCCCCTCGACCGTACGGCGCAGCGCCCGACCGCCGCCCTCGTCGACCTGGAGCGCCATCAGCCGCGGCGCGAACTCCACGATGTGGGTGCGCAGCCCGAGCCCCTTGAGCGCACCGGCCGCCTCCAGGCCGAGCAGCCCGCCGCCGACCACCACACCCGTGCGGGCGTTCTCGGCGTACTCCTCGATGGCCAGCAGATCCTCGATCGTGCGGTAGACGAAGCAGCCCGTGCTGTCCTTGCCGGGCACCGGCGGCACGAACGGGTACGAGCCGGTGGCCAGCACCAGGGTGTCGTAGCGGACGGTCAGGCCGGAGCGGGCGGTGACCGTGCGGGCGGCGCGGTCGATGGCCGTCGCCGGGTCGCCCAGGTGCAGTTCGATGCCGTGCCGGGCCATGAAGTCGGGATCGACCAGGCTCAGCTGGTCCGGCGTCCGCCCGGAGAAGTACGAGGTCAGCTGGACCCGGTCATAGGCCGGGCGGGGCTCCTCACACAGGACGACCACCCGTGCGCGCCCGGTGACCCCACGGTCGGCCAGCTCCTCCAGGAAGCGCTGGCCGACCATGCCGTGGCCTACGAGGACGAGGGTGGGGGTGGTGCCTGCTGTGGCGTCGGGGTGCGGGTGTGTGGTGGTCATGCTCGTCAGCCTGCGGTCCGGCTGTTACCCGCCCGCATCTGCACTGTTTCCCGGGCGGAACGCTGCCCTCAGTGCGGCGCCGGCGATCGTGTGAGGCGCGGTCGCCGGCCCCGGCCTCACACCATCGCCGACCCCGGGCCGGGCGGGCTCAGGAGCCCAGGTCGGCCGGGCACAGGCGGCGTGGGGACCGGTCCGTGCCCAGCTTGGCGTCCACGCAGCCGCCCGGCAGCCCCTGGTGGGCCCGGGTGCCGAAGTTGGCGGTGACGGTCAGGGCGCCGTCGCCGAAGACCGTCCGCTGGACGGTGCGGTCGTCCGTCAGCCACCGGAAGGACGTCATCCGCTCGGTGCCGGCGGCGCGGTGCAGCGGCGAGAAGTACTTCTGGAGCGCGGCGAGCTCCGGCCCGTGCTGTCGGAGCGAGGGGCCGTCGAGGACGTAGTTGAGCGGCGTGTTGTAGAGCATGGCGAGCAGCGCGCGGGTGGTCTTCTGCTGCGGCAGCTTGTCGTACGCCAGCTCCCACCGCTCGACGTTGACCAGCGAGCCGTGCAGGGCGGTTTCGTAGAGCGGGACGCGGTACGTCGGGTCGTACATCGCCTTGGCCAGGTCGGCCGGCAGCTGCACCGGCTTGAAGAAGGCCTTCGGGGCGTTCTGCGGGTAGTAGCCGCCCCAGTTCTGCTTGTCGCGCTCCAGCGGCCAGAGGCCGTCGGCGACCGGGGTGCCCGAGCCGTGGTCGAAGGCCAGCACCTGGTTCGCCCAGGGCTGGGCGGACTCGGAGCCGAGGACGAGGTGCTGGGACAGCCGGCGCATCCGGGCGAGCCGGTTCGCGCGGTCGCCGGCCTTGGTCATCTCATGGCCCTTGGTGTGGTCGCGGAACACCTCACCCGTCGCGTCGACGTCGAGGAAGTAGCTGTCCGCACCGTTGGCGGTCATGGTGCGGGTACGGTCGGCGAGGTAGTGCCGGCTCGGTTCGGCCTGCTCGAAGGCGCGCGAGCTGAGGTAGCAGCCGCGGCCCCCGAAACCGGACTCCGGCGTGCCGTCCGCCTTTCGTATACAGAAGTCGGGGTAGACCCGGCCGGGCCAGGCCGAGGTGGGGCTGTCGGCGGTCTTGGGGTCCTGTCCGTTGGCGAAGGTGTCGTACGGGCCGACGAGGTAGCCGGCCTGTTTGGCGGCCCGTACGGCCGCGGCGTTCATCGGGTCGGGCCCGGCGTCGTAACCGAGCCACATCCGGTCCACGCCGAGCCGCTTGAGCGCGCCGACGCCCTCGGCGGTCCGGGCCCCGCCCCACACATAGGCGTGGAAGGCGCCGAGCAGCCTGGCGTTGGCCGGGTTCTTCCGGATCTTCGTGCGCAGGCTGCCGAGTTGGCCGCGCTGGGCCAGGTACGAGCGGTAGTCGGCGGCCGGGGCGACCGGATTGCCGTCGGTGAGGGCGAAGGTGACCTCGTAGCTGCGGGTGTCCTCACCGGCGTCGAAGGCGTGGGCGGCGGTGGCGCGCAGTCGACCCCCGGTGGAGGCGAAGCTCAGCGAGGTGCCGATGTCGGTGGGGGTGAGGTAGCTGACGCCACTCCCGCCGCCGGAGCCGCCGTCCCCCTTCATCGTGTAGCCCCACAGCGGGAGGGCCAGGTCGCCGCCCACGTCGACCTTGCTGCCCGCCAGCCCGCCCTTCGCGGAGTTCCAGAACGCGTCCCGCACGGGGATGTCCAGGCCCTCGCCGCGCGGCAGTTGGACCGCGGACGCGGCGCGGTCGGTACCGGTCACCGGCCAGCTCACCGACCCGTCGCGGTCCGCCCGCAGCCTGATCCGCAGCCGCCCGTGCTCCGCAGCGGCCGTCACGCTCAGCCCCTTGGCGGGGTAGCTCCAGCGCGCCCCGTCAGCCGTGCGGGTCACCGGCCCCGGTCCGCCGAGCCCGCCGGCGGCCGCTTCGGACAGCACCAGCTCCCGCCCGTCGCCGGTGCGTGCGGTCACCGCGAGGGTGCTGGTGTCGACGACGGCGGTACCGCCGGCGACCGGCAGTTCGAGGCGGCTGCCCTTGAGGGTGCCGGCGGCGGCGCTGTCGCACCCGGTGACGCCGAGGGCGGTCGCCGCCAGCGCGAGGGAGGCCGCGAGGACCCGGCCGGCGGTGCCGCTACGGCCGTGTCCGGCACGGGAGTTGGGTGCCGTGGGGGTGGTGGATGTCATGGGAACTGGATAGTCCCGGGGCTTAAGAAGCTTCTAAGAACCCGGGGCCTGAGAAGCTTCCGAGAACCCGGGGCTTGAGAAGCTTCCGAGAGCCCGTCGCGGCCGGTCTCACGAGCCGCGCTGCTCCACCCACCGCCAGAAGTCCAGCATCATCTGCTCATAACGGATGCCGAACTCCAGCGCCTCACGCTGCCCCCGCGTCAACAACTCGCCCACGCTCTCGGCGATTTCCTCGTACTCCATGAGCGTGCGGTGGTGCTCGTCGAGCTGGACCGGGGCGTGCACCTCCGGCCGTGCCCCGAACCACAGCTTGAGGATGCCGCGCTCACGCGCCTCCACGGGCACGAACGTGGGGTCGGCGAGCCACTCCTCCAGCGCCTCCTTGCCGGCCACCGTCAGCGTCATCACCCTGCGGTTGCGCCCGCCCGACTGCCGGACCTCCGACAACAGGCCCGCCTCCA
This sequence comes from Streptomyces sp. NPDC048506, assembly GCF_040651315.1. Lineage (NCBI taxonomy): Bacteria > Bacillati > Actinomycetota > Actinomycetes > Kitasatosporales > Streptomycetaceae > Streptomyces > Streptomyces sp. NPDC048506. Next base: position 29,027 of record NZ_JBEZIX010000044.1, on the reverse strand, counting down.
CGAGCCGGTCGCACTGTGCGTACACCTGCGCATGCGGCATCGACCAGAACGGCGCCACCGTACGGGCGGCCTCGACCTTCACGTCATACGGACTGGCCTCACCGAGCGTGTCGACGATGCCGAGTACGAGGAACGAGGGCGTGGTCAACCGGGCTTGAGGCATGCCGCGACCGTATCGCGCTCACCGGAGGACGCGGGAAGTTGACCTCAACCGCGGTTGACGTTGAAGGGTGAGGCGCACCGATCCGACCGGAGGTGCGCGACACATGGCACGACGACGAACCCTGCCCGACCTCACCCGGCCCGATGCCGGCACGACGCTCGTCAGCGAGTGGCATGTGGGGACGGCAGCGCGGCAACGCGCCGCGGCAGAGGTGCTGCTCGGCGAGTGGGACGAGCTGTCCGCCCGGCTGCGCCCCACGGCGTTCGTGCAGCTCAGCTGCTTCGCGAGCGAGGACGGGCGGGTGCTGCTCAGCCTCGCGCAGTGGACCGGCGACGAGGCCCACCTCGCCTTCGTGCGTGAGCACCGAGCGGCACTGGTGAGCCGTGTCGACCAACAGGTTCCGGGGATCGAGCGACCCGGACTGGTGCGCTACCGGGTGCTGCACAACATCGTCCCGGAAACCGCGGCGCAGACCGCCGATCACATCGCCCTGCTGCGCGCCGAGACCCGGTCACCGGACCGGGCCCGACACTGGGCCGACGACACGGCCGCCCGACTGCACGACACGGCCGCCCGGGTGCACGGCAATACAGCCCGACTGCACGACACGGCCGGCGCCGGCTCGGGGGCCGTCCACGTCCTGCTGAGCACGGACGGCACGAACGTGCTTCTGTACGCACCGCTCGCCCCTGTCACCCACCCCAGCAGCGGGAACCCGATCTTCCCGACGGTCAACGGGTCCTTCCCGGCGCCCGACGGAGCGGAGGTCCACATCCACCCTCCGCAGCGGTACCACCTGCTGGGCAGTGTCCAGGGAGTGCGCTCGTAGCGCTCGTAGCGCACGTAGCGCACGTAGGCCCGTTTGCCGTGGCGCCCCGACCGGTGATCTGCGTGACCGGTGGTCTGCGCGCCCGGCGGACTACGCACCCGGCGGACTACGCCGCGTCGAGCCGCCGCGCCGCCAGCTCCGCGTACAGCGCCGCCCCGTCCGCCAGCACCGCATCGTCGAACTCGGCGAGCGGGGAATGGTTGTTGGGAGTGCGCTCATGGTCGGCGCCGGCCGGCGGGGCGCCGAGGAAGAGCATCGCACCGGGCACCTCGGCCAGCACGCGGGAGAAGTCCTCCGAACCCTGTAGCGGATTCGGCATCGGCGCCCAGCGCTCCTCGCCCAGCGCCGCACGCACCGTGTCCGCCACGAAGTCCGCCTCCGCGACGTCGTTGACGGTGATCGGGTACACCTCGACGAAGTCCGCATCCACCGCCACGCCGTACGCCGCCGCGATGCCCCGGCACACCTCCACCGTGCCGTCCTTGACCCGCGCCTGGGCCGCGTCCGAGAAACTGCGCACGGTCGCCTCGAAGACCGCGGTCTCCGGGATGACGTTCTGCTTCGTACCGGCGTGGAAGGTGCCCACCGAGAGGATCACCGGGTCGAAGACGTCGAAGGTACGGGTGATCCACGCCTGGAGGGCGGTCACCATCGCACACGCCGCCTGCACCGGGTCCTTGGCGCGGTACGGCATCGAACCGTGCCCGCCCTCGCCGCGCACCGTCACCCGCAGCGTGTTGGACGCGGCCATCGCCGGGCCACCACGGGTACGGAAGACCCCGCTCGGCAGACCGGCCGACAGCACATGGATCGCATACGCCGCCGTCGGCCGCTGCCCGGCCGCGTCCAGCAGTCCTTCTGCGAGCATGTGCCGCGCCCCGTCGTAGCCCTCCTCGCCCGGCTGGAACATGAACACCACGTCACCGGCGAGCCGCTCGCGATGCGCGCAGAGCAGCTTGGCGGCGCCGGTGAGCATGGTGGTGTGCAGGTCGTGACCGCAGGCGTGCATCCGCCCGTTGTCGGCGGCGAAGTCCAGCCCGGTGCGCTCGTCGACCGGCAGCGCGTCCATGTCCCCGCGCAGCAGCACCGCCGGGCCGGGCCGCCCGCCCCGCAGCACCGCGGTGACGGAACTCAGCCCCTCGCCGGTCGTGACGTCCAGCGGAAGCCCGTCCAACTCGGTCAGCACCGCCTCCTGCGTACGGGGCAGTTCCAGCCCGGTCTCCGGGATGCGGTGCAGGGAACGGCGCAGCCGCACGAGGTCGTCGGCCAGGGCGCGGGCGTCGTCACGGAGGTTCATCGGAGGCTCCTTATGTGGGGAGCTCTCCATTCTTGACCGCGGTGACGAACGAGGACCAGCCCGCCGCGGAGAAGATCAGCGCCGGCCCGTCCTTGTCCTTGCTGTCCCGGACGGGGACGAGGCCGTGGGGCCGGGCGGCGAGGGAGCGGGAGAATTCGAGGCAGGCCCCGCCGTTGCCCTCGCTGTAGGAGGACTTGACCCAGGCGAAGTCGCGGGTGAACTCGACGCAGTCGCCGCCGTTGGCGTCGCTGTAGGACGACTTGACCCACGTGGCCGCGCTGAGATCCAAGTTGGTGCTCATTCGCGGTACTCCTTGAACAGAGTCTTGATCAGGGCCGCCGATTGCTCAGGGCACAACGCGTGTGCCCTGAGCAGATCATAGTCATCCAGGGCCGCGTCGACCGTTTGTGCGGAGTCGTACATCCTGCCTCCTACCCGCGTCTCCGTGTACAGCACCGCCCGAGAGTCCGTGAAGCGCAGCACAGTGAAGGGCCTTGTGGACGCGGCTGGAGCACCTGCGGAGAAGGGCATGACCTGAAGCTTGACGTGCGGCGACGCAGTCACCGCCAGCAGATACTCAAGCTGCTCGGCCATGACCCGGGTACCCCCTACGACTGTTCGCAGACATGCCTCGTGCACGATGGTCCACAGGAATGGCGGGGGGTCCAGCTCGAACACTTCGCGCCGTCGCAGACGCGCGGCGACCTTGCCTTCGATTACTTCCGATTCTTCCCGGGAGAAGTACGCCTGGAAGATGGCTCGTGCGTAACCCTCTGTCTGGAGGAGCCCCTTCACGACGTTGGTCGAGTAGTCCAGTATCCGTGACGCCTTGCGCTCCAAGTTGGCATACGGAACGAACCAGCTCGGATGGTCCCCCTCCTCGATCCTCTTCAGCAGCCCCGCGAATAACTCGCCCGTTCCGAACGCGGTGTCGCATCCCTTGGCGAACTTCTCACTAGGGCGGGGCAACAGCGTCCCGGACTCGACCTTGCTGACGTAGCCGTCGGAGTAGCCGGTGGCCTTGGCCAGGTGCTTCTGTGTGAGGTTGCGGGCCAGACGTACCTGTCTGACGTCGCGGCCGAAGCGCTGGAGCGGATTCAAGTGCTCGGGTGGGGTGGTCTCGTCCAACGCTATGACCTCTCGTCATGTGGGCGTACGTCGGCATCACGGCACGTCGCGGCTTTGAATGCTGCCGGTTCAACCACCCCCATTCTATTGCTCGTTGCGTTGTCTCCGTGACCGAATGACTACAACCGGTATCCAGCGATCCATCGCGGAGCGACGGAGAGACGGAGTGACGGAATGAGCGACACCAGCGCGAGGCTGCTGCCGTGGTCGGACCCCGAGGGCAAGACCTGCCTTCTCGTAGGCGACGGGACCGGGTACGTGTCCCGCGTCGCCGACGACATCGAGGCGGAGCAGCTCAGCTACGCCGCCGAACTCATCGACGAGGCACGGTGCCTCCTCGACGGGCGGACCTGGACGTCCGGGGAACTGCAACTGCTGGCCGTCGAGCTGACCGAGGCGCTCGCCGAGGTACGCCGGGTCGCCGAGAGTCGAGGCGCGCGTCTTCGTGCATGGGCGGAGGCCCAGGGTTCTTAACCCCCGGTCAGCCGACCCTCAAGGCTGCCTTAAGGAATCGAATTCGGGGCCTGACCTGCCGTTTCGGCCGGCCCCGCGGCCTTAGGTTCGGCCCGTGACCAGCCACGCCGCCACCCCGCACACACCCCTGCCCCCGCTACGCGCCTCGCCGCGCGCCCTGCTGATCGGGCTGGCCGCCGGTGCGGGGCTGGTCGTCCTCCTCTGGCTGGTACAGGCCGAGCCCTCGGCCCGGCTCGATGCGCTGTTCGCCACCCTCGCGCACCTCAGCGGACTGCTCGCCGGCTACGGCATCCTGGCGATGCTGCTGCTGATGGCCCGGGTGCCGGCCGTCGAACACGGCGTCGGCGCCGACCGGTTGGCCCGCTGGCACGCCCTCGGCGGCCGCTACGTCCTCACCCTCTGTCTCGCGCACACCGCCTTCGCGCTGTGCGGGTACGCGGCCCACACGGGCAGCGACATGCTCACCGCCACTCTCCGTCTGCTGGGCTACCCGGGCCTCGCCGCGGCGGCCGCCGGCACCGCGCTGCTGGCCGGTGTCGGCGTCACGTCGGCGCGCGCGGTCCGCCGTCGGGTACGGCACGAGACCTGGCGCGCCGCACACCTGCTGACGTACGCGGGCGCCGCGCTCGCCTTCGCGCACCAGCTCTCCGGCCCCGATCTGGTCGGCGGCCCGTTCGCCGTCTGGCTGTGGACGCTGCTGCACACCACCGTCGGCACCCTGCTGGTCTGGTACCGCCTGGTCGTGCCGGTACGGCAGGCGCTGCGGCACGGTCTGCGGGTTGTCGAGGTACGGGTCGAGGGGCCCGGAGTGGTCTCGGTGGTCATGCGCGGGCACGGGCTGGACGCGCTACGGGCCGAGCCGGGGCAGTTCTTCCGCTGGCGGTTCCTGGACCGGCGGCTGTGGCGCACGTCGCTGCCCTTCTCGCTCTCCGCGCCCGTGCGGAACGACACCCTGCGGATCACGGTCAAGGCGTGCGGCGACCACACGCGACGGGTCCGGAGGCTCCGGCCGGGCGTGCGAGTGCTGGCCACCGGGCCGTTCGGGGCGCTCACCGCGCACCGGCGGACCCGGCGCAAGGTGCTGCTGCTCGCCGGCGGTGTCGGCATCACCCCGATGCGGGCCCTCTTCGAGACCCTGCCGGGCGGCCCCGGAGACCTCACCCTCCTCTATCGGGCGGGCAGCGCCGACCAGTTGGTGCTGCGCGAGGAGCTGGAGGCGATCGCGTACGCACGCGGTGCGGCGCTGCACTACCTCATCGGACCGTCCGACGAACCCTTCGACCCGCTGGCCCCGCGCGCCCTGCGCAATCTCGTCCCCGACCTCGCCGAACACGATGTCTACCTCTGCGGTCCGCCCGGTATGTCCCGGGCCGCGGTCAGCGCTCTCCGGAAGGCCGGAGTCCCCGAGTCCCGTATCCACACCGAGCAATTCACCTTCTGAACCGCGCACTTCAGCACCATCGGCCGTCCGCACCCACCCCACCACCAAGAGGAACCGCCGCCCATGGCACGTCACCGCAAGCCGCCCGTCGTTCCGGCCGGCACCCTGCGCGCCCGCCGTCAGCTCGCCGTCTGCCTGGCGGGTGCCAGCGCGCTCGCCGCCACCCTGCTCTCCCAGACGGTCGCCCCGGCCGCCCCGCCGGCGCCCGACCGCGCACCGGTCGGCCACACCCTCCCGGGCCCGCAGGCCGCGCCCGGGAGGTGACGCGGGGTCCTGGGCATCGCCGTGATCGGTTCCCTGCTCAACGGCCACGCCGAGACGTCCGTCGCCCAGGACACCGCCCCCCGAGCCAGATCAGCCGGCCGGATCAGCCGGCCAGATCACCCGGCCTCTGAGCACCCGGACTGTCAGACGCGGGCCCACTACCCGGCGTCCCGGTCGGCGAGGGCGTCGAGCCGGGTCAGGTCCGCCTCCGTCAGGGCGACGTCGGACGCGGCCAGGTTCTGGTCCAGGTGCGCGGGCGAACCCGTACCGGGGGTGGGCAGCAGGACGGGGGAGCGGTGCAGCAGCCAGGCCAGCGCGATCTGGCCGGTGGTGGCGCCGTGCCGGGCCGCGACGGCGGCGAGCGTGGCGCCCGCGTCGCCGGTCAGCGCGCCGTGCCCCAGCGGGAACCACGGCAGAAAGGCCGTCCCCTGCTCCTCGCACCGCTCCAGCACCCCCTCCGAGGCGCGGTCCAGCAGGTTGTAGCGGTTCTGTACGGAGGCGATGGGCACCAACTTCTGAGCCTGCGCCAGCTCCTGTTCGTCGACCGAGTCCAGGCCGATATGCCGGATCTTCCCCTGCTGCTGGAGCTCCTGTAGCGCGCCCAGTTGGTCGGCCATCGGTACCTCGGGGTCCAGCCGGTGCAACTGGTAGAGGTCGATGGTCTCGGTGCGCAAGCGGCGCAGGCTCGCCTCGCACATGGCCCGTAGCTGCTCCGGTCGCCCCGCGATGTGCCAGACGTCCGGGCCGGTGCGCACCACCCCGCCCTTGGTGGCGACCACCAGCCCCTGCGGATACGGATGCAGGGCGCGCGCCACCAACTCCTCGGCCACGTCCGGACCGTAGTTGTCGGCGGTGTCGATCAGCGTGACCCCGCGCTTCACGGCCCGTCGCAGCAACGCGACGGCGCGCTCCGGGTCGTCGTGCCGCGACCCCCAGTAGCCGGGGCCGACGAGCCCGCCCGTGCCGAACCCCAGCCGCCCGACCGGCAGATCACCGCCGATCGGGAAGGACCGGCGCACGCCGGAGGTGTCAGCAGTCTCACCAGTCTCAGCATCCATAGGTGCGGAGTCTAGGAACTCCTGACGGAGAGCTCTCGGGAAGGTCGGCGCCGGGTGGTTCACGCGGATGCCGTCGGCCCTCCTCGGCTGATCGTGTCGAGCAGCAGCTGCGCGGCCACCGTCGCTCCGTCCGTGCGGACCATGCCGGCCACGGCGGTCGCCCGTGCGCGGGTCTCGGCGGCCAGGGCCGTCCCGAGCGCGGCCGACAGGGACTCGAAGGTCGGAGTCGGACCGTCGTGCGCCACCCCGATGCCCAGGTCGGCGACCCGGCCGGCCCAGTACGGCTGGTCCGCCAGCTGGGGCACCACCACCTGGGACGCGCCGGCCCGGGTAGCCGTCGTCGTGGTGCCCGCGCCGCCGTGGTGCACAACGGCGGCCACCCGGCTGAACAGTGCGTGCTGGTTGACCTCGCCGACGACGAAGCAGTCGTCCCGGCCGTCGATCAGGCCCAGTTCGGCCCAGCCGCGGGCCACTACCACGCGGCGGCCCTGCGCCCGGACCGCCTCGATGGCCACCTGGGCGATGTCCGTCGATGCGTGCATGGGCATACTGCCGAAGCCCACGTACACCGGCGGTGTGCCGGCATCCAGGAACGCCACCAACTCGGCCGGGAGCGGCTGAACATCGGACAGGATCCACGCGCCGGTCTGGACGACGTTCAGTTCCGGCGTCCCCTGCCACGGGTCCAGGACCGGGTCCGTCGCCAGCCACGGCTGGTCGCCGATGACGTAGTCGCGGACGTCGTCCACCGGTGGCAGGCCGTTGGCCACCCGGTTCGTGTTGAGCGCCTCGCCGAACAGCGCGTTGACGCTCTGGGCGTCCAGGTCCCACAGCACCCGGTTGTCGGTCACCTCCGGCGGCAGCGGCCGGCCCGGATACGCCAGCGGCGGGCGGTGCGGGGACGGCAGGGTGAGCTGCTGGAAGGTCACGGAAACGGAGCGGATGCCCAGCCGCTCGGCCACCGATAGCGCGCCGGCCGCGGCCGGCATCATGCCGGTCGCCACCACCACATCGCATCCCTCGGCCGCCGCGGTGATCGCGTCGAACTGGCTGGCGATCACCTCGGCCGCACGCTGGGGCAGGGACGACGCGGGCGGTGCCGCCTTCGTCCATGCGCGCGCCGACCGGCCGACCGGCACCAGTGGCACGCCGACACCGGCCAGCCGCTGTGCGAAGTCCTCGTCCGGCGGCGCGCACACCCGCACCTCCGCGCCGAGTCCCCGCAACCGCTCCGCGAGTCCCGCCAGCGGTTCCACGTCCCCGCGCGACCCATACGTCGACAACACCACACGCACTTCGCGACTCCCCTGTCCACAACTTCTTGCCTGCGGCCGGTGATTCTGCGGCATTAACCGGGTCTTGCCGCAAGGCCCCCCATGCGCTATACGTTGAGAGTGGCAAGGAGCGAGTAACCTCCTTGCCCTTTCCTTTTGTTCTCTTCCTTTTGTCCTCCGCTGTGGGGGAGGGGAAGTAGCCACCTCCCGCTAGTCGCCATTCCCTGAGTGGCGCCGGAGTGGTACGGGATGAGCCCCGTGAGCGGGGCTGGGAAACTTCGGCGGAGGGCGCCCCGCGGTAGCCCCCGGCTGGCAGGATGAAGCCATGGCGGAGCATCAATCGATCAACTATGTAAGGGTGGCCGAAGTCCTCACGGAACTCGGCATGATCACTCAGGAGAAGGCGCAAAGCGTCGTAGAGGACTTCGGTGACCTCGCCCACAAGGTACTGAAACCGCACCGTCACATCGCCTATGCCCTGGAGGATTTCGGCGTGGCCGTCAGTATCCACGCTGACGACGTCGACTTCGCCGACGAGGAATACCCGTCGCTCCTGAGGGAGGCCGCAGCCCTCACGGGAGGGAAAGTCACCGTCGACAACTTCCGCTTCGACAGGGACGATCCGGACGACGAGGATTCCGGCCGCGGGGTGCTGTATTTCGACCGCAACGGCAAGGAGCTCTCGTTCGTCATAGAGCAGGAGTCGAATGACTACTTCGATGTGGGCGCGTCTCAGCAGGCCATCGAAGCGCTGAGCCCCGACGACGACCCCCGGTCCTTCCGGTGTGTCGACAACAGCCCCGGCCCCTCCGGCGACGATGTCATGGTTCTGGCCACCGCCGAGCAGCGTGCAGGGCTCCTCCAGCACCTCGGCATCAGGTTCTGCGAACCCTTGTGGGAGCACAATTACCCTGCTGAGGACGCCGGGGGTTCATAAGATCGTCCGGTGCCCCCCGACATATCGCTGATCACTCTGACCCTGCTCTGCCTGGCCGCGCTCGCGGCCGGCTGGATAGACGCCGTGGTGGGCGGCGGCGGACTCCTGCTGCTGCCCGCCCTGTTGGTCGGTCTGCCGCATACGCCGGCCGCCTACGTACTCGGCACCAACAAGTCCACCGCCATCGTCGGCACCACCGCCGCCGCGGTCACCTACGTCCGCAAGGCTCCGATCGACCTCCGCATCGCCTTGCGCATCGGTCTGGCCGCGGCCGCCGGTTCGCTGGCCGGAGCGTTCTTCGCCGCGGGTATCAACAGCGAGGTGCTACGCCCGCTGATCATGGCCGTCCTGCTGGCCGTGCTCGCGTTCATCATCGTCCGTCCCTCCTTCGGGACCGCCCCTGCGCCGTCGGGTCCGGTCACCCGGCAGCGCGTCCTGGCGGCCGTCCTCGTCGCGGGCCTTGGCATCGGCTTCTACGACGGCCTGATCGGCCCCGGCACCGGTGCGTTCCTCGTCATCGCGCTCGCCGCCGTACTGCACATGGACCTGGTCACCTCCTCGGCCACCGCCAAGGTCGTCAATGTCTGCACCAACATCGGCGCGCTGACGATGTTCGCGATCCAGGGCACTGTTTTGTGGCAACTCGGCGGGCTGCTCGCGCTGTTCAACCTCGTCGGTGGGTTCGTCGGTGCCAGGATGGCGCTCAAGCGCGGCGCGGGGTTCGTCCGCGGGGTGCTGGTGGTCGTGGTCGTCGCGCTGCTGTGCAAGCTGGCGTACGACCAGTGGTTGGCGGCCTGATCGACCTGATCGACCTGATCGGTTCGAGCAGTCTGAGCAGTCTGACCGGCCTGGCGCGTGCGGCCCTACGTGTGGAGACCTGCGTCCGGAAGTCCCCCGCCCGGAAGCCCTGCGCCCGGAAGTCCTCCGTTCAGGACGTGCACAGGAAGTGCTGCGTTCAGAACGCGCAGTGGTATATCCGCGCCATGTCCCGCACCGCGGGTATCTTCGCCGCTGCCCGTGCCGACAGCCGGTAGGCCGCCGGAAGCTGCTCGATCCCCGGTATCTCCAGGGCGCTGATGCTCTCGACGATCTTCAGTCGGGGGCTCAGCCGGGCGATGCCTTCGGCGTCCGTGCCCCAGTGCAGTCGCGCCCCGGCCTTCCTCACGACGTGGTTGAGGCGCGCCGCGCGGACGGCGAAGGCGCTGAAGGCGTCGAAGGCCAGCTCGCCCCTCGGGACATGGGCCATCAGCCGTCGCAGCAGGGCCGTACCGTCCTCCTCGGTGAGGTACATCAGCAGGCCCTCGGCCACGATCATCGTCGGCCGGTCCGACGGGATCCGGGCCACCCACGCCGGGTCGGTCACCGACGACGGGATCGTGGTGTACCCCGCACGCTCCGGGAAGAGCTGCCGCCGCACCTCGATGACCTCTGGGTAGTCGACGTCGAACCAGCGCACGCCCGGCCCCGGGTCGAGTCGGTATATCCGGGTGTCGAGGCCGCAGCCCATATGCACCACCGTCGCTTCCTCGTACCGGGCCAGGAAGCGTGCCGTGATGACGTCCAACTGCCGGCCGCGCAGCGCGATTCCGGCCGCGTCGCCGGCGCTCACCCGCATCTTCCGGAAGTCGTAGTGGAAGTCGCGGCGGAGCCGCCGCACGGTGTCGACGGCCATGGTGTCGCCGAGTATTGGCTGCTTCGAGCGGCTGTCGAGCGCGCGGCCGTAGAGCGTGGCGAGAAGGGTCTCCTTCTCCTCGGTCAGATGCAGGTGGTGCACCTCGGTGCCTGGACTGGTCATGCCTCTCATGCCTCAGAGTCTACGCAACATTCAGAAAAATGTGAAGACTCGGAAATTTGCTGTCTCGCGTACGGGCTGGACGCGTGCCGCTACCCCCGCGCCGCCCCGGCCGTCACCACGCCGCGGACCCGTGCCGGCACCTCCGTGACCGCCGTCAGCAGCACCGCCGCGTCCTCCAGGGCCTCCAGCCCGTGCCGCGCATGCGGAATCATGGCCACCTGACCGGCCTTCAGCACCTGGCCACCGCCGGCGCCGGTCAGCCGGATCCGGCCGTGAAGTACTTGCAGACTGGCGGCCGGTGGCGCGTTGTGCTCGTCCAGTGCGGCGCCCCCGATCAGTGCGATCACGGTCTGCCGCAGTGGGCCGTCGTGGAGGAAGAGATGGGCGCTGCGCCCGTGGGCGGAGGCCCTGGCGTCGTCGAGCTGTTGGCGGGTGAGCGCGTTGAGGTCGTCCATGATGCTGGCCTTTCGCATGCGGACGGTGAGCGCGCGACGCGGGCCGCGCCACCGCCTCCGGCGGCTGGGCTCCCTTCCATCGTTACCGTTGCGCGGGCGGATGCAACCGGGGAATTCGGACCGCGGCGTCCGGGTGGCGTGCCGCCACCGGAGCGGCCCGTCACTTACGGATGATCATCACGGTCCGTACGATGCGGGCGTCCATCCGTCCCCCCACACGAAGGATGCGCAACCGTGGCCGACCCCACCGCTCTGAGCGATCCGCCCGGACTCTCCGGACCGCCGGCCGAATTCCTGACCGTCATGACGACCACCGACAGCGAGGAGAAGGCCGAGCGGTTGGCGCGCGGCGCGATCGAGGGCAGGCTCGCCGCCTGCGCCCAGATCAGCTCGCCGGTGACCTCGGTGTACCGCTGGGACGGCGCGGTCGAGACGAGCCGGGAGTGGCAGGTGCTGTTCAAGACGGCGCAGTCGCGCTACGCGGAGCTGGAGCGCTACCTCCTCCAGGCGCACGACTACGACACCCCGGAGATCATCGCCACCCCGATCACCCGCGGCGGCAACGGCTATCTGTCGTGGATCGCAGAGGAGACGAGCTGACGTGGTGCACCACAACGACGACGCGATGCGGGAGACCAGGGGACAGGGCGGCCTCGCCGGGCGCACCAGGCGCCGTTGGGGCAGGGCCGCGACGGCCGCGCTCGGCATGGTGATGTGCCTGGCCACCGCGCCCGCCGGGCACGCCGCGGAGAGTGCCCACGGTCTCGCGTCGGACACCGGCAGCCCCGGCCCCAATTCCAGCTGGAGCAGCCGGGACGCCGCCGCGTACTGGACCGCCAAGCGGATGGCTGCCGCCGCACCGGCCGACGACGGCACCGAGAGCCAGGGCGACGGCGCACCGGCCGAGGACGGCACCCCGGCGCAGGGCGACAGCGCACCGGCCGAGGACGGCACCCCGGCCCAGGACGACACAGCGCCCTCCGACGGCGGCACACCGGACCAGTCCGCCACCACCCCGCCGGACACCGGCACCCCGGACCAGTCCGCCACCCCGCCCGCCGTCGACGCCCCGAGCCCGTCCGCCACCGCCGCGCCCGGGTCCGGCACCCCCACCAAGCACCCGGCCCCGGCGCAACACCCCTCGACGGCCCAACACCCCGCCACCGCGGAGCACTTCGACGGCGTGCCGTCCGTCGGCGTGCTGTTCTCCGTCGACGGGGACGCCCGGGCGCACCACTGCACCGCCAGCGTGGTGCACAGCCCGCACCGCAACCTGATCCTCACCGCCGGGCACTGCCGCATGGGTTCGCGCGCCGCCTTCGTCCCCCAGTACCGGTCCGGGGCGGACTCCCAGCCCTACGGGGTGTGGGCGATCACCAAGACCTTCGCCTACCCCGACCGCGGCACCACCGGCGGCAAGGCCGACCTGGACTTCACCTTCGCCACCGTCGCCCCCTCCGTGGACGGCAAGGCCCTGGAAGAGGTCACCGGCGGCAACATCCTGGCCCCGACGCCCGGTTACGCCAACGACGTCACCGTCATCGGCTACCCCACCGTCCGTCACGACCCGGCCGACCAGGCCGTCCGCTGCACCGCCCGCACCGCCCGGTTGGCCGGCACCAACCAACTGCGCATGGAGTGCGGCGGGTTCTACGGAGGCACCTCGGGCAGCCCCTGGCTGGCCGACTTCGACGAGGAGTCCGGGACCGGCCGGCTCATCGGGCTGATCGCTGGCGTCAACGGCGGCGGCCCCAAGGGCCCGGACAACGACCGGATCTCCTACAGCCCCTACTTCGGAGGGAAGATCCTCAGTCTCTACAGCCGCGCGGCGAAGGGCTGACCGCGCGACCGACACCGGGGTGGCGGGGAGCGCTAACGCAGCGCCTCCGCCACCCCCTTCTCGTGCGGCCCGAGGAAGTGCGGATCGGGCCGCAGCAGCGCGTCCGCCGCCGCCTTCCCGGCCGCGAAGATCTCCCGGACGCCGCCGTACGCCCAGGTCACGTCGTGCCGGGCGGCGACCCCGACGCCGTAGGCGTCGATGCCGGCCGCCGTGCACAGCGCCAGCGCGCGCCGGATGTGGAAGCCCTGGCTGACCAGCACCGCCCGGTCCACACCGAAGATCCGGCGGGCGCGGCTACAGGAGTCCCAGGTGTCGAAACCCGCGTAGTCATTGACGATCTTCCGGGCCGGAACGCCGTGCCGCACCAGATAGGAGCGCATGGCGTCCGGCTCGTCGTAGTCGCGCCGGCTGTTGTCACCGGTGACCAGCACCGCCCGGACCGTGCCCCGGTCGTAGAGCGCGGCCGCCGCGTCCAACCGGTGGGCGAGGTACGGGGACGGTTCGCCGTTCCACAGGCCGGCGCCGAAGACGATGGCCACCGGGGCGGCGGGCGCATCGGCGACCGTGCGCAGGCGTGGGCTCGCGGTGGCGTTCAGCCAGGTCGCGGGCGCCAGCGCGAGCACCGACGCGGCCACCACGACCTGGTAGGCGCGGCGCCGGCCGCGCCGGGTCCGCGGCAGCCGGACGCGGCGCACCCCGCCCCGTATCCGCTTCAGCAGCCCTGGCATCCCCTGCCCCCGTCCCGATCGCATCCGATCGCGCCCGGTCATGTCCGGCCGCGATCGATCTCGCAGGGTGCGACGCCCATCGGCCGATGATGGTTGCAGGGGCACCTGGCATCGTGGCGCACGAGACACCGCGCCCCGGAGAGGACCGCACCGCCATGACCACCGACCCCGAGCGCCCGCCGTTCTTCGTCTACGGCACGCTGCGCCCCGGCGAGGCCAACCACGCCCGGACCCTGCGCGGCCGGACCGCACGCGAGGAGCCGGCCCGGATCCACGGCGCCCTGCTCTACGACGGTCCCGGATACCCGTACGCCGTCGCCGGGCCTCCGGAGGCGGTGGTGCACGGCGCCCTCGTCCAGCCCCGGGACGCCGACTACGACGCGGTGCTGGTGGCGCTGGACCGGCTGGAGGGCTACGCCCCCGGCGACCCGGAGAACGTCTACGAGCGGGTGGTCACCGAGGCCGTGTGCCCGGACGGCCGGACCGTACGGGCCTGGGTCTACCTGGCGGCCGAGCCGCTCGCCGCCCGGCTGCGGGCCACCGGCAACCCCCTCGCGGGCGGCGACTGGCCGGGCGCCGCGCGCGGGGAGCGGGCCCGGCGCCCGGTCGGGCCGGGCGTCGCCGCTACTGTGGACGGCTCCGTCCGTAACGCAGAAGCAGAACAGGTGTGACCCGCGTGGCTCCGTCTCCCGCTCCGTCGTCCCCCGCGACCCCCGGCCCGCTGCCCAAGGCGGAGCTGCACCTGCACATCGAGGGCACCCTCGAACCCGAACTGGCCTTTGCGCTCGCCCAGCGCAACGGCGTCACCCTGCCCTACGCCACCGAGGACGAGCTGCGCCGCGCCTACTCCTTCACGGACCTCCAGTCCTTCCTCAACCTCTACTACGCGCTGATGGCCGTGCTGCGCACCGAGGACGACTTCGCCGACCTCGCGCACGCCTACCTCGCCCGCGCCCGGCAGCAGGGCGTACGGCACGCCGAGATCTTCTTCGACCCCCAGGCGCACACCGCCCGCGGCGTCTCCCTCGGCACCGTCGTCGACGGCCTGAGCCGCGCGCTCGACACCGCCGAGGAGCGCTACGGCATCAGCACCCGCCTGATCATGTGCTTCCTGCGCGACGAGAGCGCCGAGTCCGCCCTGACGACCTTCGAGGCGGCCCGCCCGTACCTGGACCGGATCACCGCCGTCGGCCTGGACTCGGCCGAGGTCGGACACCCGCCGACCAAGTTCCGGGAAGTCTTCGCGCTGGCCCGGGAAGCCGGCCTCAAGTGCGTGGCGCACGCGGGGGAGGAGGGCCCGCCCGCCTACGTGTGGGAGGCCCTGGACGACCTCCACGTGGACCGCATCGACCACGGGGTGCGCTGTATGGAGGACGAGCGGCTGGTGGCCCGCCTCGCCGCCGAGCAGGTGCCGCTCACCGTCTGCCCGCTGTCCAACGTCCGCCTGCGGGTCATCGACGACCTCTCCGCGCACCCGCTGCCCGCGATGCTCGACGCCGGGCTGCTGGTGACCGTCAACTCCGACGACCCCGCCTACTTCGGCGGCTATGCGGACGACAACTTCACCGCCGTACGCGACGCCCTCGGCCTCGACGAGGACACCCTGCGCACCCTCGCCCGCAACTCCTTCCGCGCCGCCTTCCTCGACGAGGCCACCCGCGCGAAGTACCTCGCGGAGATCGACGCGCACCAGGCGGCCGCACAGCACCGGTAGCCGGGCCGGCAGCCGGACGGAACACGGAGTTCCCCCCGGGGAAACGACCCCGCAACGCCCGGCTGCCACGCTCGGGCCATGACGGCGCCGATACCGAACCCACCGTCCGCGTCCCCCGCGCCGCTCGGCGCCGGGGACCTCGCCGCCGAGATCACCACCCAGCTCAGCACGCAGCTCCGCCGGGTCCGCCTGCGCGGCTTCCGGCCCCCGGGGCCGGCCGCCCCCACCCTCGTCGCCGTGGCCCACGGCAGCCGCGACCCCCGCGCCCTGCCCACCATCCGCGCCCTCCTCGACCGGGTCCGCGCGCTCCGCCCCGGACTGCCCGTACGGCTCGGGCACATCGAGCTCAACCGTCCGCTGCTCACCGACACCCTCGGGGAACTGCGCGGAGAGGTCGTGCTCGTACCGCTGCTCTTCGGCCACGGCCACCACGTCACCCACGACCTGCCCGCCGCGCTCGCCGCCGCGCCCCATCTGGCCGGCCGGACCGCCGCGCCCCTCGGGCCGCACCCGCTGCTCGCCGAGGCGCTGCACGGCAGGCTGCTGGAGGCCGGCGCCGCCTCCGGCCGTGGCACCACGGCCGTGATCCTGGCCGCCGCCGGCTCCCGCGCCGCCCGCTCCGCCCGGGACACCGAACAGACCGCGCACCTCCTGTCGGCCCGCCTCGGCGGCCTCCCCGTCGTGCCCGCCTACGCATCGGCCGCCGCTCCGACGGTCACCGAAGCCGCCCGCGCACTGGCCGCCCGCGGCCACCACCGGATCGCCGTCGCCGGCTGCTTCACCGCACCCGGCCGGTTCGCCACCCAGTGCGCCGAGGCCGCCCCCGGGATCGCCGCCGCGCCCCTGGGAGACCACCCCGCCCTGGCCCGTCTGGTACTCCACCGCTACGACCAGGCGCTCCTCACACGTACCGGGTCCGACTCCGAGACCATCAGGGCGGCTACCGTCGCTGTATGACGGGCACATCCCCCTGCACACCATCGGGCAGCGCACCGACCCTCCCCGGCTACACCGCGGCCGACACCGAGCGCTGGGTCCCCGAGCCCGACAAACGGCCCGGGCGCACCGCCTTCCAACGCGACCGCGCCCGGGTACTGCACTCCGCCGCGCTGCGCAGACTGGCCGGCAAGACCCAGGTCGTCACCCCCGGCGCCCACACCCACGCCTGGGACGCCAGCCCGCGCACCCGGCTGACCCACTCCCTGGAGTGCGCTCAGGTCGGCCGGGAACTCGGCGCCGCCCTCGGCTGCGACCCCGACCTGGTCGAGACCGCCTGCCTGGCGCACGACCTCGGCCACCCACCCTTCGGGCACAACGGCGAGCAGGCCCTCAACGACGTCGCGGTGCCCTGCGGCGGATTCGAGGGCAACGCCCAGTCGCTGCGGCTGCTCGCGCGACTGGAGCCCAAGCGGTTCGTGCCCGCCCCGGACGGCTCGACGGTCAGCGTCGGACTGAACCTCTCCCGCGCCGCCCTCGACGCCGCCACCAAGTACCCCTGGCCGCGCGGCGCACACCCCACCGACCCCACCTCCCGGAAGTTCGGGGTCTACGCGGACGACCTGCCGGTGTTCGAGTGGTTCCGGCACGGCACCCCCGACGGGGCGCAGAGCTTCGAGGCGCAGGTCATGGACTGGTCCGACGACGTCGCCTACTCGGTGCACGACGTCGAGGACGGGCTGCACGCCGGACACCTCGACCCCAACCTCCTGCTCGCCGACCCCGAGCGCGCCGAGATCTTCGCGGTCGCCGCGGAGCGCTACGCACCCGGCGCCGGGCCCGAGGAGCTGGCCGCGGCGCTGGACCGCCTCCTGGAGCAGGAGTGGTGGCCGCACGGCTACGACGGCTCCGCGGTCGCCCAGGCCCGCCTCAAGGACGCCACCAGCCAGCTGATCGGCCGGTTCTGCCTGGCGGCCGAGGGCGCGACCCGGGCCCGCTGGGGCGGCGGGCGGCTCACCCGCTACCGGGCGCAGCTCGTGGTTCCGGCCGAAACACGGCTGGAATGCGCCGTTTTGAAAGCCGTCGCCGACCGGTACGTCATGCAGCGCCCCGACCAGGAAGCGCTCCGCGCCGACCAGCGCATCGTCATCGCCGAGCTGGCCGAGGCGCTGCTCGCCCGCGCCCCCGACGGCCTTGACCCCCAGTTCCGTTCGCTCTTCGACGCCGCCCCCGACGACACCGCCCGCATGCGCGCCGTCATCGACCAGATCGCGGCCCTGACGGACACCTCGGCCCGCTCCCTGCACGCCCGTCTCACCCGACGCCCTGGTAGCGCCACGGTCAACTGAGGGTGACCCTAGGGGGGAAGCCCCTCTTCCCCCCTCACCCTCCGTGCGGGACGCTCGAAGCCGACCGTTTCCTAACGGGGAACCGCTACGACACCGAACGGGAACCCCGACGGCCACGCACACATCTACGGAGGAAGGACACCGGGGAAACATCGGGGGCACAGCGGGGGGTACACCAGGGGCGCGTACGGCCGCGGACGCGGACGTACGGCACCGCAACGAGGAGGAAGCAAGTGGTCGACGCACACCAGACGTTCGTCATCGTCGGGGGTGGCCTGGCCGGAGCGAAGGCCGCGGAGACGCTCCGCTCGGAGGGCTTCACCGGACGGGTGATCCTCATCTGCGACGAGCGCGACCACCCCTACGAGCGCCCCCCGCTGTCCAAGGGGTACCTGCTCGGCAAGGAGGAGCGCGACAGCGTCTTCATCCACGAACCCGCCTGGTACGCCAAGGCACAGATCGAACTCCACCTGGGCCAGCCCGCCGTCCACCTGGACCCCACGGCCAAGACCGTGCGCCTCGGGGACGGCACCCTCATCGTCTACGACAAGCTGCTGCTGGCCACCGGCGCCGAACCGCGCCGCCTGGACATCCCCGGCACCGGCCTGGCCGGCGTGCACCACCTGCGCCGCCTCGCCCACGCCGAACGGCTCCGCGGCGTCCTGGCCTCCCTCGGCCGGCAGAACTCGGCAGCCGCGGACACCGAAGAGGGCCGGCGCCAGGCGCAGCGGAACGGGCGACTCGTCATCGCCGGCGCCGGCTGGATCGGCCTCGAAGTCGCCGCCGCCGCACGCTCCTACGGCGCCGAGGTCACCATCATCCAACCCGCCCCGACCCCGCTGCACGGCGTCCTCGGCCCCGAACTCGGCGGCCTCTTCGCCGACCTCCACCGCGACCACGGCGTCCGCTTCCACTTCGGCGCCCGCCTCACCGAAATCGTCGGCCAGGACGGCATGGTGCTCGCGGTACGCACCGACGACGGCGAGGAACACCCCGCCCACGACGTGCTCGCCGCGATCGGCGCCGCCCCGCGCACCGCCCTCGCCGAACAGGCCGGGCTCGACCTCGTCGACCGCAGCGCCGGTGGCGGCATCGCGGTGGACGCCGCGCTCCGCACCTCCGACCCGTACATCTACGCCGCCGGCGACGTCGCCGCCGCCGACCACCCCCTGCTGGACACCCGCCTGCGCGTCGAACACTGGGCCAACGCCCTCAACAGCGGCCCGGCCGCCGCCCGCGCCATGCTCGGCCAGGACGTCAGCTACGACCGCATCCCGTACTTCTTCTCCGACCAGTACGACCTCGGCATGGAGTACTCCGGCTACGCCCCGCCCGGCTCGTACGCGCAGGTCGTCTACCGCGGCGACGTCGCCAGGCGGGAGTTCATCGCCTTCTGGCTCGCCGCCGACGGCCGGCTGCTCGCCGGGATGAACGTCAACGTCTGGGACGTCGCCGACACCGTCCAGCGCCTCATCCGCTCCGGCCACCCGCTCGACCCCCACGTTCTGGCCGATCCGGACGTTCCGCTCGCCTCGCTGCTCCCGTAGCGTGCGCCCATGACGCACCGCCCCACCGGCCCCGTCCACCCCGGCCGTGACGTCCCGGAACCCGTCACCCTCGACGACATCCGGGACGCCGCCCGGCGGCTGGCGGGCGTCGCCCACCGCACGCCCGTGCTGCGCTCCCGCACCCTCGACGCCCTGGTCGGCGCCGAGGTCCACCTCAAGTGCGAGAACTTCCAGCGGGTCGGCGCGTTCAAGTTCCGTGGCGCCTACAACGCCGTCTCCCGGCTCTCACCCGAGCAGCTGGCCCGTGGCGTCGCCGCGTACTCCTCCGGCAACCACGCCCAGGCCGTCGCCCTCGCCGCCCGCGAGCTGGGCAGCCACGCCGTCATCGTGATGCCCGAGGACTCCCCGAAGTCCAAGGCCGACGCCACCGCCGGATACGGCGCCGAGATCGTCCGCTACGACCGCTACACCGCCGACCGCGCCGCCCTCGCCCGCCGGCTCGCCGAGGAACGCGGCCTCACCCTCATCCCGCCCTACGACCATCCGCACATCATCGCCGGCCAGGGCACCGCCGCCCTGGAACTGATCGAGGAGACCGGACGGCTCGACGCGCTGCTCGCCCCCCTCGGCGGCGGCGGACTGATGGCCGGCTCGGCCACCGCCGCCACCGCCCTGGCCCCCGGCATCCGCATGATCGGCGTCGAACCGGAAGCCGGCGACGACACCCTGCGCTCCCTGGCCGCCGGCCACCCCGTCACCATCCCCGTGCCCCGCACCATCGCCGACGGCCAGGCCGTCGACACCCCCGGCGCCCTGACCTTCGCCATCAACCGGCACCTCCTCGACTCGGTGGCCCTGGTCAGCGACGACGAGATCCGCGCCGCCATGGCGTTCGCCTTCGAACGCCTCAAGATCGTCACCGAACCCAGTGGCGCCAGCGCCCTCGCCGCCCTCCTCGCCGGCCGCATCGCCCCCGTCCCACCCCGCATCGGCGTGATCGTCTCCGGCGGCAACATCGGCCTCGACCGCTTCCTGGACGTCATGCGGTGACCTGCGGCGACGGGGCGGCCACCGCGGGCGGTGGACCAGGAGTGTCCGACCCCCACCGTAGAATTCACCCGTGGCAGGCAGGATCAACGATGACGATGTGAAGGCGGTGCGGGACGCGGTCCCGATCGACGCCGTCGTGTCCGAGTACCTCCAGCTCCGCAACGCCGGCGGCGGCAACCTCAAGGGCCTGTGCCCCTTCCACGACGAGAAGTCCCCGTCCTTCCACGTCAGCCCCAGCAAAGGCCTCTACCACTGCTTCGGCTGCCAGGAGGGCGGCGACACCGTCGACTTCATCATGAAGCTCGACCACCTCTCCTTCGCCGAGACCATCGAGCGGCTCGCCGCCCAGGCCGGCATCACCCTGCGCTACGAAGAAGGCGGCTACACCCCCGGCCGCCAGCAGGGCGAGCGCACCCGCCTGGTGGAGGCCCACAAGGTCGCCGCCCAGTTCTACGCCGAGCAGCTCGACGGTGCCGAGGCCGAGATCGGCCGGAAGTTCCTCGCCGAGCGCGGCTTCGACCAGGCCGCCGCCCAGCACTTCGGCGTCGGCTACAGCCCCGCCGGCTGGGACCACCTCACCCGCTTCCTGCGCGGCCGGGGCTTCACCGACAAGGAACTGATCGTCTCCGGCCTCTCCCAGGACAGCCGCAGCGGCAAGCCCATCGACCGCTTCCGCGGCCGCCTGATGTGGCCCATCCGCGACATCGCCGGCGAGGTCGTCGGCTTCGGCGCCCGCAAGCTCCGCGACGACGACAACGGCCCCAAGTACCTCAACACCCCCGAGACCCCGATCTACCGCAAGTCCCAGGTCCTCTACGGCATCGACCTCGCCAAGAAGGACATCGCCAAGGGCAACCGCGCGGTGGTCGTCGAGGGCTACACCGACGTGATGGCCTGCCACCTCGCCGGCGTCACCACCGCCATCGCCACCTGCGGCACGTCCTTCGGCGAGGGCCACATCAAGATCCTCCGGCGCCTGCTGATGGACAACTCCGGCTCCGAGGTCGTCTTCACCTTCGACGGCGACGCCGCGGGCCAGAAGGCCGCCCTGCGCGCCTTCGAGGACGACCAGAAGTTCGCCGCCCAGACCTCCATCGCCATCACTCCCGGCGGAATGGACCCCTGCGACCTGCGGCTCGCCAAGGGCGAACAGGCCGTCGCCGACCTCGTCGACTCCCGCACACCGCTCTTCGAGTTCGCGCTGCGCCACGTCGTCTCCCGGCACAACCTGGACACCGCCGTGGGGCGGGCCGCCGCCCTGGACGAGGCCGCCCCCATCGTCGCCAACATCAAGAACAGCTCCATCCAGCACGAGTCCGCCGTCCAGCTCGCCGGCATGCTCGGCATCCTCGACACCCAGTTCGTCGTCAAGCGGGTCGCCCAGCTCGCCCGCTGGGCCCGCGAACGCGGCCGCGACACCACCGGCCCCGCCCAGGGTCGCCCGCAGCACCGTGCCCCGGCCCCCGCACCCGAGCAGGCCCGCTCCGCCCCCGGCCCGCGCGGCCCCGCCCTCAACCTCCGCAGCCCCGCCCACCGCGTCGAACGCGAGCTCCTCAAACTCGCCCTCCAGCGCCCCGACCTGGTCTCCCCGACCTTCGACGCCTACGGGGCCGACGAGTTCACCGCACCGCCCTACGCCGTGGTCCGTCAGTGCATCGAGGAGGCCGGCGGCACCACGGCCGGCGCCACCGACGGCGACTACGTCACCAGGGTCCGCGAGGTCGCCCCCGACGACACCGTCCGCGCCATGATCACCGAGCTCGCCGTGGAGCCCCTGCACACCCGCCGCGACCCCGACGAGGCCTACGCCGGCGTCCAGTTGGTCGCCGTCCGCCTCGCCGCCGTCAACCAACGCGTCACGGAGATCCGCGGCACCCTCCAGCGCCTCGGCCCCCGCGCCGACCCCGACCAACTCGCCGCCGTGCAGAACGAACTCTGGGTCCTCCAGCAGTACGGCCAGTCCCTCCGCGAACGGGGCTACGCGGCGTTGTAGCGGGCCGCTCGGGCCGGGGCGAGCCCCCATCCGACCCGACCGACGCCCCGCCCTGGCCACCCCGGAACACCCCGCGGTAGCCGTCCGGTAACGGACCGGACTCAAAAAGTGGTCGCACGCCCCTCGTGGCGGCAGTGTGTCGTACTCCACACTGAGAAGCGGTGCCTGAGTCCTCGGAGCGCGGCGGATCCGGTCGTACGTCACCGGAAACCCCCGCGGAACCGCTCTTGACGTACGGGACGGACGGCGGCTCGGCCGCAGCCGTACCCGGCCCTTCTGCCGCCTCAGCAGCGATCACCCTGGAGGTCGCCCCCGTGCAGACCCGGACCCTCGCCGACGCGCCGGCCGCCACCCCACCGGCCACGGAGCAGGTCGCACAGCCCGTCACACAGCCGCTCAGCAGGCCGCTCCTCGATCCGGCCGTCGAACCGGTCACCGTGCCGCAGCAGGCCGAACCGCCGGCCGCCGAGATGCTCCGGGACGACATCTCCCCGGGGGCGGAGCCGGGACCGGACACACCGTCCGAACCGGACACACAGCCGGAAGCGGGGCCCGATCCGGAACCCGGGCCCGGACCCGAGCCGCCACCCCGCGCCGAGCCCGGCGGCCCGTCCTCCGACCTCTTCCGCCAGTACCTCCGCGAGATCGGCCGGATCCCGCTGCTCACGGCCGCCGAGGAGGTCGAGCTCGCCCGCCGCGTCGAGGCCGGTCTCTTCGCCGAGGAGAAGCTCACCAACACCCCCGACCTCTCCTCCCAACTCGCCTACGACCTCGACAAGTTGGTGGTCCTCGGCCGGATGGCCAAGCGCCGGCTGATCGAGGCCAACCTGCGCCTGGTGGTCTCCGTTGCCAAGCGCTACGTCGGCCGCGGACTGACGATGCTCGACCTCGTCCAGGAGGGAAACCTCGGACTGATCCGCGCCGTCGAGAAGTTCGACTACGCCCGCGGCTACAAGTTCTCCACCTACGCCACCTGGTGGATCCGCCAGGCGATGTCCCGCGCCCTCGCCGACCAGGCCAGAACCATCCGCGTCCCGGTCCACGTCGTCGAGCTGATCAACCGCGTGGTGCGCGTCCAGCGCCGGATGCTCCAGGAGCGCGGCTACGAACCCACCCCCGAGGAAGTCGCCGCCCACCTCGACCTCACCGAGGAACGCGTCAGCGAGGTGCTGCGGCTCGCCCAGGAACCCGTCTCGCTGCACGCCCCCGTCGGCGAGGAGGAGGACGTCGCCCTCGGCGACCTCATCGAGGACGGCGACGCCGCCTCACCCGTCGAATCCGCCGCGTTCCTGCTGCTCCGCGAGCACCTCGACGCGGTCCTGTCCACCCTCGGCGAACGCGAACGCAAGGTCGTCCAGCTCCGCTACGGGCTCGCCGACGGCCGCCCCCGCACCCTGGAGGAGATCGGCCGGATCTTCGGCGTCACCCGCGAACGGATACGGCAGATCGAGTCCAAGACCCTGAACAAGCTGCGCGACCACGCCTTCGCCGACCAGCTCCGCGGCTACCTGGACTGACCCCGGTACCCGGATGTGCCCGGACCGAACCGGGCCGGAGCCCGCCACACCGCACGCCACGGCCCCGCACCGACGCGCCGTGCGGGCCTGGCGTACCTCACGCCTCCCGCAGGAAAGCCCCCGGATGGGCCTCGTCGCGCACCGCCACGTACTGCTGGCGCACGGCCTGGCCGACCGACAGCTCCTCACCCGGCTCGAAGACCTGGCTCGCGGCGGCCGGCCACTGCGGCGGGTCGACCCAGGCGGCCCCGCCACCGGGCCCGGCCTCCATCCCGGCTGCCGGCTTGAGCGTGCCGTGCGCCACCCCCCACGCCCAGGCCGCCTGCCGCGCCGCCCCCAGCGCCGCGTACTCCGCCGGCTGCGGCACCACGACCTGCACCCCGAACAGCCCCGGCGCGATCGCCTGCACCGCGCCCAGCTCCGCCGCCGCGCCGAGCAGGAAGACCCGGCGCACCGCCACGCCCCGCCCGCGCAGGACGTCCAGCGCATCCGCGAGCCCGCAGAGCATGCCCTCCACGGCCGCCCGCGCCATGTGCTCCGGCTTCATGCTCTCCCGCCGCATCCCGTGCAACGACCCCGCCGTGTGCGGCAGATGAGGCGTCCGCTCGCCCTCCAGATAGGGCAGCAGCACCATGCCGTACGCGCCGGGAGACGAGGCCAGCGCCAGCTCGGACAGCCCCTCCAGGTCCGTGCCCAGCATCTCCGCCGCCCCGCGCAGCACCCGCACCGCATTGTTGGTGTGCACCACCGGCAGATGCCGTCCGGTCGCGTCCGCGAACGAGGTGATCGTGCCGCTCGGGTCGACCAGCGCCTCGTGATGGATCCCGAACACCGACCCCGAGGCGCCCAGCGACACCACGGCGTCACCCTCCCCGACGCCCAGCCCGAACGCGGCCGCCATCGTCTCGCCGGTACCGGCGGAGATCAACAGCCCCTCCGGCGTGAATCCGGCGGTCCCCGACGGCCCCAGCACCTCCGGCAACCGCACCTGATGGCCCAGCGCCAGCTCCACCAGATCCGGCCGGTACGACGCGCTCGCCGCCGACCAGAAACCGGTGCCCGAGGCCGCGCCCCGGTCCGTGGTCCGCCGCGCCGGCCGCCCCAGCAGCTGCCACACCAGCCAGTCGTGCGGCTGCATGACCTCCGTGATCCGCGCCGCGTTCGCCGGCTCCGTACGTGCCAGCCAGCGCAGCTTGGTCACCGGGTGCGCCGCCTGCGGCACCGCCCCCACGGCCTGCGCCCATGCGCTCCGCCCACCCAGCGAGTCCAGCAGGTCCGCGGCCGCGCTCTGGGCCCGCTTGTCATTGCCCAGCAGCGCCGGACGTACGAGATTGCCCTCCGCGTCCAACGTCAGCAGCCCGTGCTGCTGCGCCGAGACACCGATGGCCTGCACGCCCTCCAGCAGCCCGTTGCCGGCCGCCTCGCCGAGCGACATCAGCCACGCCTGCGGATCGGCCTCGGGCCCCTTCTCGACGGGGTGCGGTGCGTACCCCTGCCTGATGACGGCACCCGTGTCCGCATCGCAGACGACGATCCGTGTGCTCTCGGACGAACTGTCCAATCCGGCGACTATCCCCATGGACCCAGATGATGCCCCATGGGGCGCATAAGGAAAGAGTCAGGGTTTGCCCGGACCGGACCGGACGCCCCGCCGCGCCGCCCCCTGGGGCCCCACCCGCACCACGCGCCCGTGGCGCCCGACGCTCCACCCTCCGGGTCACGTATTACTGGTGCCCCAGTCGTTCTCGTCGCCCTCGCGCTGCTCGCGCAGCGAGCGGATCCGTTCGCCGACGGAGGCCGGCAGACGGTCCCCGACCTTGGCCGACACCGTCCCGTACGCCTTCGACGCCATATCGCGCCCGGTCAGCGCCACGGACTCGGCACTGTTGCGGACCGCCGGATTCTGCGCGACCCGCCGGGCGGCCTTGCAGAGCTGCTCGTACCGCTCCCGGCCGGCCCGTGCGCCGAGCACGTACCCCGTGGCCAGTCCCGCGATGAACGTGAGCCGGTAGCGCATCGCTCCACCTCTCCCTCTGGTCCCGTCTGGTCCCTGTGGTCCCGTCTGGTGCCCCTGCGCACCGGAACGCCGGGCGGTGCCGCACGCCTACCCTCCGGGGCCGGAGATCACCCGAGGTGACCTGAGGCGATACCGATTGGCGGAGCACCCCCCTGCTTGCGCTAATGTATGTGTCGCAGCGAGCGCGCGCCGTCCGGAAGCCCGGACGACGGTGCATTCGAGGCACACGGAGCAATCCCCTGTAGCTCAATTGGCAGAGCAGCCGGCTGTTAACCGGCAGGTTACTGGTTCGAGTCCAGTCGGGGGAGCGCAATCCCCTGTAGCTCAATTGGCAGAGCATTCGGCTGTTAACCGGAGGGTTACTGGTTCGAGTCCAGTCGGGGGAGCAGAGAGGAAGAGGACCCCGCGAGGGGTCCTTTTTCGTGCGCGGAGGAACCGAAACCCGGGTGATCGAAGTCCTCTTGGGCAGGCAACGTCGTACGACGGCGACCCTCACGGGCAGCAGATCGTATGAGCGGCTATGCTGCGGCAGACGGCGCGCACAAATGTGCGCGACGCGCCGTGGAGGGGGCGGTAGCTCAGCCGGTTAGAGCAGCGGACTCATAATCCGTCGGCCGTGGGTTCGAGTCCCACCCGCCCCACCACCCGGCAGGCTGGAACAAGGGTTCTACCCTGCGGCAATGTGAGACCGAGGGTCGCCATGATCACCGTGGTGGCCCTCGTTTCGACTGTTTCGCCGTCCAAGGGGCCCACTCAGGGGCCCGTGCGTGGGCGAAGTGTGATGCATGGCCGAGAGCGGCTGGGGGCTCCGCACCTGCTGGACAAGCGGCCACTGGGCTCGTCAAAGCCGTCGTCGCCCACGGACGCGTTGCGTCCTCTGGCCGAGCCGTCGGCCGGCCGGCCTGGCGCGCGGCATCGGGGTGTACGGGCGGCTTGACCTTGCCCCTGCGTCAGGGTTGGACCCTCGCTCCATGAACACCACCACACGCCCTGCGCGTCAGGCCCCGCTGGGGCGCTTCTACGACATCAACGGACGGAGCCTTCTCTTTCACCGCTCGGGCATTGGCGGCCCGGCCGTGGTCTTCCTGCCCGGTGCCAGCGCGGTCGGCCTGGATCACCTCAACATCCACGACAGGGTCAGCCAATTCACCACCTCCGTGCTCTACGACCGGGGCGGCACGGGATGGAGCGACCCCGCCGATCTGCCGCGCACCCTGGCCGAGGTCGCCGTCGAACTGAGGGAACTGCTGCGGGCCGCAGATGTGCCGGCCCCCTATGTGCTGGTCGCGCACTCCCTCGGCTGTGCCTACGCTCGCCGCTTTGTGCAGCTGTTCCCCGAGGAGGTGGCGGGCGTGGTGTACCTCGACGGCATCGTCGAGGACTGGGAGACCTTCATGCCGCAGCTGCGCCCCCAAAAGGTCCCGGGCACGGCGGCACTGCGGCTGATCTGCCTGCTGTCGCGGGGCACGTACCGGCGGATGTTCGCGTCGTGGCCACGCGAGATACGCGAGCTTCTGGTCGCGCACCACCTCACCGTGGCGGCACAGCGGACAGGTGCGTGGGAGCGCAGCAACCAGCCGGAATGGCTCGACGAGCTCAAGGCCGGCGGCCCCGTGCCCGATACGCCGCTGATCGCGCTGACCGCAATGGGCGTCGATCCCGGCCTGCGTCTGATCATGTCCCCGAAGAAGCTGCGACAGCTGTACGCGGGCAAGCAGCGGCTCTACGACGCCCTCGCCGCCTCGGTGTCGCACGGCGAACACCGCATTCTGAGCGCAGCCCGCCACAGTACGATCACCACGGACTGCCCGGACGCCGTCGCCCAGGCCGTCCGCGATCTGTGGCAGCGGGTGTGTTGAAAGGAGCGCCGATGCTCACCATCGGCCAGCTGGCGGCCCGCGCCGGGGTCACGGTGCGGGCCGTGCGCCACTACCACCAACGCGGTCTGCTCGCCGAACCCGAACGCGACGCCTCCGGCTACCGGCGCTATGACGCCCAGGCCGTGGTGGAGTTGATCCGCATCAAGACCCTGGCTGACGCCGGTGTGCCCCTGGCCCGCATCGACGAACTCCTCGCCGCCCGGCCCGAGGAATTCGCCGAGGCCGTCACCGACATCGACCAGGCCCTGACGCGGAAGATCTGCGAGCTCACCCGCCATCGCCGCCGTATCGCCGAACTGGCCGCGGGAGACCGTCTCTTCCTGCCGTCCGAGGTCACCGAAATCCTCGACCGGATGCGCACCTTCGGCGTCAGTGAGCGGATGGTGCGCCTCGAACGCGACTGCTGGATCATGCTGGTGGCGCTGGCACCGGAATCAGTGCCGGAGTGGGTTGCGGGGAAGGAAAAGGCGCTCGCCGACCCGGAGTTCCGGCGTCTCTATCTGGCCTGCGACGAGGCGATGAACTGGGAACCCGACGACCCGAGGCTGCCCGACCTTGCCACCGCGATAGCGACTTGGACCGCGCAGCGGCCAGATCACCGACAGCCCGGCGCGGGGACGCTCTCCCTGATGAACGCCAACGTCACCGCCGCTTCACCTGCGTGGCGACGACTGATGGTGCTGCTCTCCCAGACCCGCCAGGATTGATCCGCCGGGGTGGTGTGCCGGCGCCGCGGAGCCTGGCTGCGGATACGTCAGGTGCCAGGCGACCGGCCGGCCAACGGCAGGCAGTCACAGCTACTCGTTGCTGGCTGCAACCAGCACGGTCGCTTGATGGCGGACCGCGAGCTTCTGTTCGAAGATCCGCTTCCGGACGCCGTCCCGCTGCCAGCGTCGGAACAGGTCCCCGGTCCTCCTGCGGTAGATCCATGGTCGGCCCTTGCGTACTGGGTCCGCACCGCTCCGCCGCAGCGTGGTCACCAGCTTGCTGAACTGACGCGGGCTCAGACCTGCGAACGGTGCATTCCAGGACGGCTACGAGATCGCGTTGACTACCTGGAGAACAACCGGTCGGCGTTTCTCGAGACGGCCCCTGCGGTCATGGGGTAGCCCAGCGCAGAGCTCCGAAGATCTTTCACGGGACAGCCCTCAGCTTGGCTAGAGCCTGTTTGCGAGCTCGGTGCGCATTCTCGGCGCAGAGGTGACCACAAACAGGCTCTAGCGGGAAGCTGGTGTCACGACCGGCGGCTACGCTATAAGCGCCGGATCTTGCGTTCTTCGGCGGTTACTGAGATTGAACTCGTGGTGTCGTAGGGACTGACAGGTCGTGGCTTCCTGCGATATCACCGGGGCATGCGGTATCCACAGGGCGGCGGGCTGA
>NZ_JBEZIX010000043.1:0-97633 GCF_040651315.1 Streptomyces sp. NPDC048506 | reverse complement strand
TCACACCCGCCCCCACGACCGTCTTTCCTCCCACTCACGGGTGGGGACGGGCCGGTGGGGCTGGGGTGTGGGACGTAAAGCGAAGCAGTCCCACACCCCTGCCCCTCCGGCCCGTCACCGCACCCGACAACCCACGCCCGCCGCAGGCGCAACGGCGACAAACCCCCACGGCGGGAAAGCCAACAACGTGGGAGGTCAGCCAAGCGCAGCGAACTGGCACAGTGAGTCCATGACCGCACCCCGCCGCACCTGCCCCGTCTGTACCCGAGAGATCGCCGTCGTCGGTGGTCGGTTCGCCCGGCACGATCCTCCGGGGCGCCGTACCGGGCTGGAGCTGATCTCCTGTCCGGGGTCGCGGAAGATTGCGCCGCTCATGGCCCCCGCGGAGCGGCTCTTCGACCCCGAGGAGCCGCCGTTCCCGGGGCAGCAGCCGCTGTTCTGAGCGTGGCGGCGGGGGCGCGGGTGCCCGACGTCAGGGTGCCAGCACGTCCAACTCGGCCATGGCGCCCGCGGTGATCTGACGGGTCAGCTCCTCCGCACGGGCCGCGTCCCCGGTCCGCACCGCCTCGGCGACCTGGACGTGGAGGGTGACCGCGGCGGGGTCGGGGTCGGTGAACATCACGTGGTGCTGGGTGCGGCCGGTCAGCACGGCCGCGACCACATCGCCGAGGCGGGCGAACATCTCGTTGCCGGAGGCGGTCAGCACCACGCGGTGGAAGGCCGTGTCGTGGACGAGGTAGGCGTCGAGCTGTTGGCCGCGTGAGGTGGCGACCATGCCCATGGCGTGTTCGGTGAGTTCGGCGCACTGGGCGGGCGTGGCGTGCCGGGCGGCGAGCCCGGCGGCGACCGGTTCGACGGCGGAGCGCAGCACGGTCAGCGAGCGCAGCTGGCGGGGGCGGTCGCGGCCGGCCAGCCGCCAGGCGATCACCCGCGGGTCGTAGACGTTCCACTCCTCGGTGGGCCGGACGGTCACCCCCACCCGGCGCCGGGAGGCGACCAACTGCATGGATTCCAGTACCCGGATCGCCTCGCGGATGACCGTGCGCGAGACGTCGAAGCGCTGCTCCAGCTCGTCCGTGCGCAGGATCGTGCCCGGAGGGTAGTCGCCCGCGGTGATCGCGGGTCCGAGGGACTCCAGCACACGGGCGTGCAGCCCCTTCCCCTCGTTTTCCATGGGCCAAGCCTACGTTCCCGCCCTCCGGCCAATTAAGTATGACGTTTGCGTCACAGGGTCTTGAATACGTCATACCTAATGGGTTTCAGTGGGGGCGCACGAGGTCAAGGAAGACAGCGAGGTAACACGGGATGAGCACGCCCGATGCCACCCCCGACGTCATCGTCGTGATGGGCGTGGCCGGCACCGGCAAGACCACCATCGGCCCGCTGGTCGCCGCCGAACTGGGCGTTCCGTACGCCGAGGGCGACGACTTCCATCCGCCGGCGAACATCGCCAAGATGTCGGCCGGCACCCCGCTGGACGACGACGACCGTGGGCCGTGGCTGGATGCCATCGGTGCCTGGGCGCACGGGCGGGCCGGGCGGGGCGGGGTGGTCAGCAGCTCCGCGCTGAAGCGGGCCTACCGCGACCGACTGCGGGCCGCCGCCCCCGGCGTCGTCTTCCTCCACCTCACCGGCGACCGTGCGCTGATCGAGGCGCGGATGGCCGAGCGCAAGGGCCACTTCATGCCGACCGCGCTGCTGGACTCCCAGTTCGCCACGCTCGAACCGCTCGGGCGCGACGAGGCGGGCGTCGCCGTGGACGTCTCCGGCACCCCGCAGCAGATCGCCGGGCGCGCGGTGGCCGCACTCCGTGCGCCGATCGCACCGGCCCGCTAGCCGCACGAGATGCACACCCCCTCAACGCACCCCCCACCACCCCTTCCCCCTCCCCTCCAAGCAAGGGAATCGCCGTGACACATCTCAGCGTCGAGATGCTCGCAGCGGATGCGACCGGGCCGATCACCTCGGCCGGTCACGCCCAGCTGGGCATCGCCGTCCTGGCCGGCATAGCCGTCATCGTCCTGCTCATCACCAAGGCCAGGCTGCACGCCTTCCTGTCGCTGATCGTCGGCTCGCTGGTGCTCGGCGCGGTGGCCGGCGCCCCGCTCGACAAGGCCATCGCGAGCTTCTCGACCGGACTGGGCACGACGGTTGCGGGCACCGGCGTGCTGATCGCGCTCGGTGCCGTCCTCGGAAAGCTGCTGGCCGACTCCGGCGGCGCCGACCAGATCGTCGACACGATCCTGGACCGGGCGAGCGGCCGGGCCATGCCCTGGGCGATGGTGCTGATCGCCGGGGTCGTCGGCCTGCCGATCTTCTTCGAGGTCGGGATCGTGCTGCTGATCCCGGTGGTGCTGCTGGTCGCCAAGCGCGGCAACGTCTCGCTGATGCGGATCGGCGTTCCGGCGCTGGCCGGACTCTCCGTGATGCATGGGCTGATCCCGCCGCACCCGGGGCCGCTGGCGGCGATCGACGCGGTCGGCGCGAACCTCGGTGTGACGCTGGCGCTCGGTGTGGTCGTGGCGATCCCCACCGCGATCGTCGCCGGTCCGCTCTTCTCCCGTTACGCGGCCCGCTGGGTCGACGTCCGCCCGCCCGCCGACCTGGTGCCCGAGCGCGCCTCGGCCGAGCTGGAGAAGCGGCCCGGCTTCGGGATCACCGTGGCGACCGTGCTGCTGCCGGTCGTGATGATGCTGGCCAAGGCGCTGGTGGACATCGTCGTCGACGACCCGGAGCACACCGTCCAGAGGGTCTTCGACGTCGTCGGCTCCCCGCTGGTCGCGCTGCTCACCGCGGTCGTCGTCGGGATGTTCACGCTGGGCCGGGCGGCCGGTTTCACCCGCGGCCGGATCGCCGCCACGGTCGAGAAGTCGCTCGCGCCGATCGCCGGGGTGCTGCTGATCGTGGGCGCCGGTGGCGGCTTCAAGCAGACGCTGGTGGACGCCGGCGTCGGCCAGATGATCCTGGACCTCTCCAAGGGCTGGCACATCTCCACGCTGCTGCTGGCCTGGCTGATCGCCGTCGCCATCCGGCTCGCGACCGGCTCCGCGACGGTGGCCACCATCTCCGCGGCCGGCCTGGTCGCCCCGCTCGCCGCGGGCATGAGCACCACCCACGGCGCGCTGCTGGTGCTGGCGATCGGCTGCGGCTCGCTCTTCTTCAGCCATGTCAACGACGCCGGCTTCTGGCTGGTCAAGGAGTACTTCGGGATGAACGTCGGCCAGACGCTGAAGAGTTGGTCGGCGATGGAGACGCTGATCTCGGTCGTCGGCATCGTCTGCGTCCTGCTGCTCTCCCTGGTCCTGTAGCGCAGGACGAGCGGACCATCCGGGCGGAGCTCCGCCCCGGGCGCCCCACCCCCTCAGGCGCCCGTCCCCGGCACGAGGCCGTACCTGCGGACATCCGCGGGTACGGCCTCGTGCGGTTCCGGCTGCGGCTGCGGTCAGCCGGCGGGGCGTGCGGCCGGTGCGCCGACGTACGACGCCAGGGCGGCGGTCACCCGTTCCGCCGCGCCCGTCGCCGGGGCGGCCAGTGCGAGGTAGCCGTCCGGGCGGACGAGGAGCACCGCGGGGCCGGTGCCGTAGGCGTCGCGGACATGGCCGTCGGTGTCGATCAGGTCGGGGGCCGGGCCGCCGACCCGGACCAGGCGCAGCAGCGCCGGGTCGGCGGGGAGCGCGTCCGCGTCGAGGTCGGTCTCCCCCAGGGCGAGCAGGGTGAAGTGCGGCCCCCGGTAGGCGTCGAAGAGCCGGGTGGGCTTGCCGTCGGCGGTGTGGCAAGGGGCGTCCGGGGCCCGGTCACCGGCGCGCAGGGCACCCTCCGGCAGGTCGGTCCGCAGCTCCGTGGTGAGCGGGCTGTCGGGGTAGCCGATGTCGAGCTGGTGCAGCTCCCGGCCGCGGCGCAGCTCACCGGAGCGGTGCAGTCGGGTGCTGGTGTCCAGGATGCTCGCGGCGATCGGGCGGCGCTCCGCCTCGTAGCTGTCGAGGAGGGCGTCCGGGGCGCCGTGCCGCAGCACCAGGCCGAGCTTCCAGCCGAGGTTGTAGGCGTCCTGGACGCTGGTGTTCAGACCCTGCCCGCCGGCCGGGGAGTGGATGTGCGCGGCGTCGCCGGCCAGGAAGACCCGGCCGGTGCGGTAGGAGTCGGCCATGCCCGCACGGGGGCGGTAGACGGAGGACCACAGCACCTCGCCGATCTGCCCGGCGGTGAGGTGGGTGTGCTGCGCGAGCGCGGCGCGGACGGACTCCGGTGCGGTGTCCGGCTCTTCGCCGAACGCCGCGATGAGGGTCTGGAAGTGGTCGGTGCCGGCGAGCGGGAGCAGCATGACGAACCCGCCGGTCGGCAGCCTCCAGTGGTGCCAGTGGTCCCGGTCCAGGCCGTCCACCCGGACGTCCGCGAGCAGTGCGGCGCCCGGCCCCAGCCCTGCCTCCGACTCCAGCGACGGCCCGCTCATCCCGACGCCGAGGGTCCGGCGGACGGTGCTGCGCCCGCCGTCCGCGGCGACGAGGTAGCCGGCGCGGACTTCGTGCAGCTCGCCGCCGGGCAGCCGGAGTTGGGCGGTCACGCCGTCGTCGTCCTGGTGGAACGCGGTGAGTTCGGTGCCCAGGTGCACCCGCCCGCCGACCTCCGCCAGCCGGCCGTGCAGCACCTCCAGGCCTCGGAACTGCGGCACCATCAAGGGGCTTGCGTAGGGCCGGGCGGGGGTGGGGTCGACCAGCTCGATCATCTGGTGGGTCTCGACGATCCGCCCGTCCTCCCAGACCGCCGTCTCCGGGTAGCGGCCCCCGACCGCCCGTATCGCGTCCAGCACGCCGAGGTCGTCGTAGACCTCCTGGGTGCGCGGCTGTAGGCCGGTGCCGCGGGCGCCGGGGGAGAGGCGCTCCTGTCGCTCGACGACCAGGGCGCGCACACCGCGCCGGGCGAGGTCGATGCCGAGGGCGAGGCCGGTCGGGCCCGCGCCGGCGATCAGTACGTCGACGGCCGCGGGGAGGGTGTCCGTAACGCCGTCGTGCGCATCGGTGTCCTTAACGTTGTTAAGTTCCATGCTTCCGAGCATCGCCTTAACGGTGTTAAGTTGTCAACATGGTTTCGCGTATCGATCGGAAACAGGTGGTGGAGACCGCCCTGCGGCTGCTGAACGAGGTGGGCCTGGAAGGGCTCACCCTGCGGCGCATCGCCAAGGAGCTGGACGTCCAGGCGCCCGCGCTGTACTGGCACTTCAAGAACAAGCAGGAACTGCTGGACGAGATGGCCACCGAGATCTTCCGGCGCATGACCGCGCCTCTGGTGACGGACGGGCCGGAGACCATCGACCTCGGCGAGACCTGGCAGGACGCCCTGCTCATCAACTGCCGGCTGCTGCGCCGCGAGTTGCTGTCCTACCGCGACGGCGGCAAGGTCTTCAGCGGCACCCGGATGACCGACGAGAGCTACGCCCTGCCGCTCGACAACTTCCTGGGCCGGCTCACGGCCCGCGGCTTCTCACCGGCCGAGGCGGCGCAGGCGTGGTGGACGGCGTACAACTTCACCATCGGCCTGGTGATCGAGGAGCAGTCGGTCCACCCGGTGCCCGGCCACCCGGAGCACCGCGACCCGGCGTACGACCTGGGCAACCGCGAGCGGAACCTCATCGAGCGCTATCCGCTCGCGGCGATGGCCGGCCGGCAGATGTTCGGCGACGTCGAGCGCAGCTTCGAGGCCGGCCTGCGGACCATCGTCGCGGGGGTGGAGGCGACGGTGTTCGGCGCCACCTCCTAGCGCCACGGCCCAGGGCCATGCGATCCGGGCCTGGCACATCGGGCGGCGGCGCGGCCCAGCCGGTCAGTGTCGTGTGCCCATGATTCGTGCTGTGGTCTTCGACGTCGGTGAGTGCCTGGTCAACGAGACGCGGGAGTACGGCACATGGGCCGACTGGCTCGGCGTGCCGCGGCACACGTTCGCAGCGATGTTCGGTGCGGTGATCGCACAGGGGCGGGACTACCGTGATGTGTTCCAGGAGTTCCGGCCCGGCTTCGACCTGTACGAGCAGCGTGCGGCGCGCGCCGCCGCCAGGCGGCCGGAGCCGACTGGGGCGCCAGCAAGCCGGACCCCGAATTCTTCCTTCGCGTCGCCGCAGCAGCCCCCTTCCAGCCGGCATGCGTCCTCGGGTTGCCCGGCGGCGGCCTCGACTGCGGCCAAGTCGCCGTAGACAACGGTGCGCTGCTTGCGGTGCGTCACCTAGGTGCCGGGCGCCCAGCCCGGCAACTCCGCGCAGGCCACGGCCAGTCCAGCCGCCGCCCGCTACGCCTCGACGTCGTATTCGAGCACGTAAGCGGCCGAGTCCAGAATCATCTCGTTGACTTCGACAGGGCGGCCGCCGTCCGCGAAGGCGGTGCGGAAGATGATGATTACGGGCGTGCCCATGCTCAGGCTGAGCCGGTCTGCCTCGTCCCGGGACGGCATCCGGCATCGGATCTCTTCCCGGAAGTGCACGGGCGTGTGGCCCAGTTCGGCCAGGCGTGCGTAGATGCCGCCGGGTCCGGTGTCCTCCTGGGTGATCATCGAGTCGGCCACGAGGTCGGCGGGAAGGAAGCTCGTGGCCAGCAACACCGGCTTGCCTTCGAGGACGAAGCGGCGACTGCGCACGCAAGCCGGTGCGTCCGGCTCGATACCGAGCACGTCCGCGATCGCCACGGGAGCTGCCGTTTCGCTGACGGTGACCTGATCGACGACCAGGTCCCGGTCGCCGGTGTCGGCCGACCAGATGGACCGGCCTCCTCCCCACTGCTCCCGCGCAAGTCGCTGAATGCCGCGCCGTCGCAACGGCTGGAAGTCACGGACGAAGACGCCTGCGCCCTTGCGGGCCTCCGCGACACCTTCGTTCTGTAGAACGCCCAGTGCCTGGCGGGCGGTCATCCGGGCGACCTGGTAAGCGGTCATGAGGTCGTTCTCGCCAGGCAGTCGATCACCGGGGCCGTACTCGCCAGCCTTGATCGCGTCCTTCAGCGCCTGGGCAATGCGCTGGTACTTGGGCTGACGGCCGTTGCCCTTGGCGGTCATACGCCCTCCTCTCTGATCTCTAGACACCCTAGTCCGTTTGTTCGCTTGCGCAGCACTTGCTCACTCGCTCCGCATCTCTAGAGAAGAGGTTGGAATCTCTAGAGATGTCGCGCTTCACTTGGTCACGGACACCATCCGGTATCGGACCGGGGCGTCCGAGCAGGGGCCATGAGCCGCGCACGAGCCCCGTGACGGGCAAACGTCCGGGGGCGTGTCATCACCCATGGAGGTGGGAAACGTGCTCCGCGCTATCGGAACGATCTTCGAATTGCTGCTGTGCCGGTTACTGCCCGCGCGGGGCCGCCACCGGTCGGCCGGCGTACCGCCCGCCGCGCGATGTGTGGACGAACCGATGCCCGCGTCACTCCTCGTGCCCGCGCGTCACGCTTCACTGCTGCGTGGCGATGGTGTTGCCCTGATCCGCCCCTACGTCCTCACGCGCGAGGAATGGCAGAGGCGGCGGGTGCAGCGCGGTCGGCGGCGGGCGTTGTGGCTGGCCGTGCACGGGATCGATGCGGCGCCGGGCTGGATTCACGGCGTGGAGGTGGTGCGCTGATGCCTCGCATCTGCCGACCCGTTCACCTGCTGGAACCGACGTCCGATCCCGTGCCGGTTGCCGGATGCGATGTGTGCGGGGCCTTGGCCGAGCAGCGCGCGGGGGCTTACGCCAGCGGAGACAGATCGAAGGTGACCGACTGCAACGTCGAGATCCGCCGCCACCCCCACCCGAAGGCGTTGCGCTGACGCTCGCGACTGCATGCCTAACCCGGCGTCCGGTGGGTGGTTGTTTCCGCACGCCGCGGATCGATCGCCCTCTTGAGCAGCGGTGTCAGGGGGCGTTCCACGCAGCGGTGCATCAGCCACGCCAGCAGCAGCATCAGGCCCACGGTCAGCAGCAGCGTCGCGTACGAGGGCAGGCCGAGGGTGCGGTGCAGGGCGCGGACGACGACCCAGCCCAGGTGTTCGTGGACGAGGTAGAAGGGGTAGGTCAGGGCGCCGGCGACGGTGAGCCAGCGCCAGTTGGCCCGTCGCAGGCCGCCCAGGGCGACCACGGCGACCAGGACGAAGCCGAGGGTGACGACGGCGATGATGCCGGCCGCCGAGCGGTAGGAGAAGGCGTGCACGGACGGTGCGTGCCAGAGCCCGGCGACCGCGTAGTGCTGCCCGATCAGCCAGCTGACCAGGACTATCGCCCAGGCGATCGGATCGCGGGCGCCGTAGCGGTGCAGCAGGTACAGGCCGATGCCGCCGATGAAGAAGGGGGCGTACTCCGGC
The DNA here is from genome assembly GCF_040651315.1 of Streptomyces sp. NPDC048506. Classification (NCBI taxonomy): domain Bacteria; kingdom Bacillati; phylum Actinomycetota; class Actinomycetes; order Kitasatosporales; family Streptomycetaceae; genus Streptomyces; species Streptomyces sp. NPDC048506. The sequence goes on along the minus strand of NZ_JBEZIX010000043.1, from coordinate 89,326 downwards.
ATCAGGACGGTGTCGAGGACGGGTTGGTGGGCCGCCTGGGCCACGGCGGCGGCCAGGGTCCAGCCGGCGCAGAAGAGCACGACCCGGCTGCGGGTGGCGCCCGGGAGGACCACGCAGAGGGCGAAGAGCGCGTAGAACCGCATCTCGGCCCAGAGGGTCCAGCAGACGCCGAGCACGCGGTGCACGCCGAGTGGCTGCTGGAGCATGGTGAGGTTCGTCAGCACCTCGCTGGGCGGAAGGGCCTTGTAGGCGACCCAGGGGAGTGCGAAGACGGCGGTGACGAGGAGGATCGCGACCCAGTAGGCGGGGTAGAGGCGGGAGATGCGGCTGGCGATGAAGGCCCGTAGCGTGCGGCCCCAGCCGCTGAGGCAGATGACGAAGCCGCTGATGACGAAGAAGATCTGGACGCCGAGGCATCCGTAGGCGAACAGCGGCGCCGCGGTGGGGAATTGGTGGACCGCCGAGCCGCCCCAGGACTGGGATATCTCGCCGCCGCGCCCTCCGTAGTGGTACGCGGCGACCATCAGGGCGGCGAGCAGCCGCAGCCCGTCGAGGGCGCGCAGCCGGGACGAGGAGTCGCGGCTGCGCGTGCGTATGACGGGCTTCGGAGCGGGGGCGCCGTTCCAGGCGCCGCCCGGCGCGGCGGCGGGCGCGCCGGGCGTCAGCTGCGGGGTCGTCATCCGAACGCGGCCCGCTTCTTCAGCCGCCGCTGCACCGCGCGCGCCCGGCGGGCGACCCTGCGGACGGTGGCGTTGCGCGGGAGGAACGACAGCTGGGACGGGATCGCACCGGGCAGCGCCAGCGCGGTCAGCCGGCGGCGCTTGAAGTACCGCCAGGTGTGAGGGTCGAGGTGGGCGGCCAGATAGCGCTCGGCGGCCGGCCGCAGCTGCGGGTAGATCTGGTGCTGCATGGCGTAGCCCACCGCGCTGACCAGGCCCTCGACGGTGTCGGGGGTGGTGTACGCCTTCGGCTGCGCGCCGGTGTCACCGAGGTCCGGTACCAGCGCGTCCACGATCGTGACCGGGATGCGGTTGCTGTTCTGATACGGCGTCAGGCGCTCCAGCAGCAGACCGGTGCCGGTGCGCGCCGTCGGCAGCCCGTAGAAGGTGGACGCCGTCAGCAGCGCGGTGGAGAAGCAGCCGACGACCAGGGCCGGCCGCATCCGCTGGTAGAGCACCTCGGCCAGGACCGGGCTGTCCAGCACGGTCAGCGAGATCTCCAGCTTCGCCGCCTCCCGCTCCAGCAGTCGCGACCAGCGGGCCGGCGCGGACGGGTGCGGCTTGAAGACGATCTCGCGGTGGCCGCGCTCGACGGCGCCGCGCACCATCCGCACATGCAGCTCCTCTTCCTCCTCGGGGGTGAGGATGCCGAGCGCGGAGAGGTACTGGCCGAGGAGCAGCGCGCCCCCCTCCGGAACGTCCAACGTGCCACTGGCGTCGGAGAGTTCCGACAGCACCTTGGTGAAGGCGTCGGTGGGCACGGTCTGCGGCTCGACGTCGAACTCGGTGAGCAGCAGCGGCGTCAGGCCCGGGACCAGATCCAGGTGCAGCAGGCGGTTGATGCGGGTGCCGACGAGCGGGTCGAGCTTGTTGCGGGTGGGGCCGTAGCTCATCAGGCCGTCGGCGTAGACGTCGATCGGCGCGTCGGGGAAGAGCTGGGCGATCGCCAGTGCCGGGTTGACCTGGATCGACTCCACGACCAGCTCGACCTGGTCGTCACCCAGGCCCCACAGCAGCCGCAGGTGGCGCTCCCACAGGGGGACGTCGTCCGCGCGCGGGGACCAGCCGCCGGGGTGGAAGGGGCTGATCGTGTCGTTCCACGACAGCACGCGGTCGAAGCGGCCGCGCAGCCGGTCGAAGCCGGGCACGGTGTCCAGCGGCGCGGTGGTCTCCGGGGTGGTGGCGTTGTTGCTGACCAGCAGCAGTCGGCGGTCGGCCGGTGCGAAGCGGTCGGCGTCCAGCGCGGCGGCGAGCGTCGCCGCGCCGTAGAGCGTGGACGCCACGAAGATCTGGGTACGCGGTCGGGTGGGCATCAGGCGGCGACCTCCGCCGGGACCGGGCGACGGCGCAGCCGCCGCAGCCGGGACGCGCGCTGCACATCCATCGAATCGAGGGCTTCCTTCAGTACGTCCTGCGGCATGCGCTTCATGGCCGCGGCGCTCATCGAACGCAATTTACGGGCGACCGGTGGCTCGAATCGTTCGATCGAACCGAGATGGTGGGAAATGATCGCGCAATATGTGCGTACCGCCTTGGGCAGCAGCAATTCCGCATCGCGATCCTGTGCGGTTTCCTCGATCACCTGGTCGAAGGCGCGGATGAAGTCCAATTGGCGGACATCTCCGATCTGGGTGAGCGAGGACGCCACCCCGCGCCGGTAGAAAACACCGAGCAGTCCGACCACCGCCATGGACTTCGCCTCGCGGTGCAGCCGCCAGATCCACGGCCGGTCCTCCGCGGTCCGCAGCCCGTCCTTGAAGTGCAGCACCCCGTCGTCCAGCAGCCGCCGGTGGTACATGCCCGCCCAGGCGTAGGCGTAGTCGACCGAGGTGGAGCGGTCGGCCGGCAGGATGACGTCGCGCGGGTTCATCACCACCCCCCGCCGGCCGTGCGGCACCCGGTGGACGGTGCGCGCCCGGGCGGTGCACTGGACGTGGTCGGTGCGCACGAAGTCGCACCCCAACTCCTCGATGGCGGAGAGGAGTTCGGGGAAGTAGCCGGGGGCGAGCCAGTCGTCGCCGTCGAGGAAGGTGAGGTACTCGCCGCGGGCCGCGTCCAGACCGGTGTTGCGGGCGGTGGCCAGACCCCCGTTCTGCTTGTGCCGCAGCACGCGTGAGCCCGGCAGCTCGCGCTCGGCGCGCGCGAGGATCTCCGGGGTCTCGTCGCGCGAGCAGTCGTCGACGAGCAGGAATTCAAAGTCCTCGCGGGCGTTGGCCGCCAGGCTTTTCAGGGTGTCGGGCGCGTATGTCTGCACGTTGTAGAACGGCACGATGACGGAGAGCTTAACCACCCGGGTGACGTTAGGTGCGGAGTCGGCATTCGTCTTTACGCGGCGCGGGCACCCAGGTGAACGAAGAATGGCGGGATGGTTAACCAGGCCGGTTATCGGGCCGGTTCGCCATTCGTCGACCCGCTGTTAACCCTTTGTTGCGACCCAGTTGGCCCGACAAACGGAATGCCTTCCTAGCGTCTTCGACGTGCCATCACGTACCACTTCTTCGCCGCGGGTCGCCGTGCTCGCCGACTCGGATACCCGATGGAAATGGGGCGCTATGACAGCGTACCGGATCCAATCGGACATTCGGCTCGACGGATATCTGCTCCGCGGCCGCGCCACCCCCACGGTCCGCCAGCTCGACGAGGTCGGTGCCCGTGCGGACTCGCTGCGCGAAATCAGGGGAGTCGACTTCGTCCGGTCCATCGACCGTACGCGGTACGACGTCGTCGTGCTGGCCTGTGTCGGCGGTGCGGTGCAGGCGATGCTGCACGGCCTCGCCCGCGCCTGGCGGACCGGGACGCCGGAGGCCGCCGCCGCGGGCGAACGCCGCCCCGTGGTGGTCACCGGCTACGTCGGCGTGGTCTACGAGAAGCTCGCGGACGGGCTGCTGCTGCGGCACGGCGCGGACGTCGTCCTCGCCAACTCCCGGCACGACGCCGACCGGTTCCGTGCCGTCTACCGCGGTGTCGGCGCCGACGACAGCGGCGTCGTCGAATGCGCCCTGCCGTTCCTCGGCGGCGACCCCTATACCGGCGAAGCCGTCGAAGACCGGCCCCACACCGTGGTGTTCGCCGCTCAGCCCTCCGTTCCCGAGAGCCGCGCGGACCGCACGTACCTGCTGCGCCGGGCGGTCGAGCACGCCCGCAAGCACCCCGACCGCGAGGTGCTGATCAAGCTCCGCAGCAAGCCGGGCGAGCACACCACCCACATCGAGGAACTGCCCTACCAGAAGCTCGCCGCCAAGGCCCCCGGCGGACTGCCCGCCAACTGCCGCCTGGTGTACGGCAACATGGGCGAGGTCCTGGACCGCACCGACCTGCTGGTGACGGTCAGCTCCACCGCCGCGCTGGAGTCCCTGCACCGCGGCATCCCCACCGCCGTCCTCACCGACCTCGGCGTCCGCGAGGTCCTCGGCAACCACCACTTCCTCGGCTCCGGCTGCCTGGCCTCCTGGGACGAGCTGGACGCCGGACACCGCCCGCAGCCCGACCCGGACTGGCTGGCCCGACAGGGCGTCGCCGCCGACGGTGCGTACGAGCGGGCCTTCGACGCGGCCCGCGCCCGCGTCACCGAACTGCGCACCGCCGACCGGCTGCCGCCCGTCACCCCGTACTACACACCCCGCACCGCCCCCGGCTACCTCCCCGGCATCCTCGCCCGGCACGGCCTGGACCCGCACGGCGAGCCGATCCCCGGCTACGCCGACGCCCCCGAGGAGACCGGCGGACTGCGCCGGGTCGCCCGCGAAACGGTCCGCGAGGCCGCCCGCGGCGCCTACCGACACGGCGTGCAGCGCGTCGCGCCCGCCATCCGCCGCTGGGGGCAGCTGTGACGGACCCCGGTGCGACCTCCCACGCGACCTCCCCTGTGACCTCCCCCGGTGTGACTGACCCCGGTGTGACCTCCCCCGGTGTGACCTCCCATGGCCCCCGCCCGACCAAGGAGCCCGCAATGCCACCCACTGTCGTGGCCGTCATCCCCGCCCGCGGCGGATCCAAGGGCGTACCCGCCAAGAACCTCGCCGCCGTCGGAGGCGTCCCGCTGGTCGCCCGCGCGGTCCGCGAGTGCCGCGCCGCCCGCCTGGTCACCGACGTCGTGGTCTCCACCGACGACGCCGGCATCGCCGCCGCGGCCCGTGGCGCCGGCGCCGTCGTGGTCCGCCGCCCCGGCGACATCGCGGGCGACACCGCCACCAGCGAGGCCGCGGTGCTGCACGCCATGGACGCGTACGAGGCCGAGCAGGGCACCACCGTCGACGCGGTGCTGCTGGTCCAGTGCACCAGCCCGTTCCTGGTCCGCGAGGACATCGACGGCGTCGCCGCCGCGGTCGTCGAGGGCGGCGCGGACAGCGCGCTGACCGTCGCCCCGTTCCACGGCTTCGTCTGGCGGGACGCCGAACCCGAGGTCAACCGGCCGGCGGCGGCGACCGACGGCGGCCACGGCGTCAACCACGACAAGTCCTTCCGGCCGCGCCGCCAGGACCGTCCCCAGGACTTCCTGGAGACCGGCGCCGCCTATGCGATGGACGCGGCCGGCTTCCGCGCCAGCGGCCACCGTTTCTTCGGCCGCACCGAACTCGTCCGCACCGACCCGGCCCGGGTGCTGGAGGTCGACGACCCGCACGACCTCGCCCGCGCCCGCGCGCTCGCGCCGCTGCTGGACGCCCCGCGCCCCGGCGCCCTCCCGACCCGGGACGACATCGACGCGGTGGTCCTCGACTTCGACGGCACCCAGACCGACGACCGGGTGCTGATCGACGCCGACGGACGGGAGATCGTCGCGGTCCACCGCGGCGACGGCCTCGGCATCGCCGCCCTGCGCAGGGCCGAGCTGAAGCTGCTGATCCTGTCCACCGAGACCAACCCGGTCGTCGCCGCACGGGCCCGCAAGCTTCAGGTGCCCGTCCTGCACGGCATCGACCGCAAGGACCTCGCCCTCAAGCAGTGGTGCGAGGAGCACGGCATCGCGCCCGAGCGCGTGCTCTACGTCGGCAACGACGTCAACGACCTCCCGTGCTTCGACCTCGTCGGCTGGCCCGTGGCGGTCGCCGGGGCGCACGACGTGGTGCGCGGCGCGGCCCGCGCGGTCACCGCGACGCCCGGAGGCAGCGGCGCGATCCGCGAGATCGCCGCCTGGCTACTGGGCCCGGCGCTGTAACCCCCACCCGCCCGGCCCAACCCCGCAACCCCTCAGACCCCCACCCCGCACACTCCCCATCCACGCGAAGGAACCTCCCCATGAGCAGCAACTCCCGTCTCCGCAAGCTCGGCGACCGCGAGGCCGGCCCCGGCCGCCCCGTCTACGTCACCGGCGAGATCGGCATCAACCACAACGGCGACCTGGAGAACGCCTTCGCGCTGATCGACGCGGCCGCCGACGCCGGCTGCGACGCCGTGAAGTTCCAGAAGCGGACCCCGGAGATCTGCACCCCGCGCGACCAGTGGGACATCGAGCGCGACACCCCCTGGGGCCGGATGACCTACATCGACTACCGCCACCGCGTGGAGTTCGACGAGGACGGCTACCGCGCCATCGACGAGTACTGCAAGAAGCGCGGCATCGCCTGGTTCGCCTCCCCCTGGGACGTCGAGTCCGTCGCCTTCCTGGAGAAGTTCGACGTGCCCTGCTACAAGGTCGCCTCCGCCTCGCTCACCGACGACGAGCTGCTGCGCGCCATGCGCGCCACCGGCCGCACCGTCATCCTCTCGACCGGTATGTCGACCCCGAAGCAGATCCGGCACGCCGTCGAGGTCCTGGGCAGCGACAACATCCTGCTCTGCCACGCCACCAGCACCTACCCGGCGAAGGCCGAGGAGCTCAACCTGCGCATGATCAACACGCTTCAGGAGGAGTACCCGAACGTCCCGATCGGCTACAGCGGCCACGAGACCGGCCTCCAGACGACCCTCGCCGCGGTCGCCCTCGGCGCCACCTTCATCGAGCGCCACATCACCCTCGACCGCGCCATGTGGGGCTCCGACCAGGCCGCCTCCGTCGAGCCCGGCGGCCTGACCCGCCTGGTCCGCGACATCCGCACCATCGAGGAGTCCCTCGGCGACGGCGTCAAGAAGGTCTACGAGAGCGAGCTCGGCCCGATGAAGAAGCTGCGCCGGGTCGCCGGTGTGGTCGCCGAGACCGAGGCCGCCGCGGACGCCGAGCCGGCCACCGTCTGACGACCGGCCCACGAGCCGACGGGAGCCAAGGTGACCTCACCTGAAGGGACCCGCGCCGCGCCGTCCACGCCCGGCGCCGAGGTCCCGCCCCAGGAGACGACGGGTACTCCCGCCCGTCGTCTCCTGGGGGTGCCGCGGCAACGCCACCGCACCGCAGCCACCGGGGCACGGGCCGGTGCCGCCGCACCGGACACCGGCACCCTCGCCTTCGTCGAGAGCCCGGTGCAGCTGCTGAACGTCCTGGAATGGGCACACACGGCCCAGGCGACGTCGGTGACGGTGGTCGTGCTCTCCCCGCACGACCCGATGACCCGCGGCCAGCTGCGCCGGATGGCCGAACTCGCCCGCGACGAGGGCCATACGGTGCGCTGGGAGGAGGCCCGCGGCGGCCCGACCGCCCCGGTCCGCACCATCGGCGGACTCACCCCGCTGCTGCGGCGGGCGTGCCGGATCGTGATCGGCGACCCGTTCTCCCGCTACGTCCAGCTGCTGCTCACCCTCACCAAGGCGCGCGACCTGGTCGTGGTCGACGACGGCACCGCCACCATGGAGTTCATCTCCCAACTCGCCCGCGGGGAGCGGCTGGTGCGCTGGCACCGGCACGGCAACGGGCGCAGTCCGCGCGATCTGGTCTTCGCACCGTTCTCGGCCACCGCCCGCCGCCGGCTCACCCCGGCGCCCGAGGGCGGCCGGCGCACCGTCGGCCTGTTCAGCTCGATGCCGGTCGACGCCCCCGAGGGCGTGCGCGTCACCACCAACGACTTCGCCTGGACCCGTGACCGCTTCGGCCCGCCCCGGGTGATGAGCGCCGCCGACATCGTCGGCACCTCACTGGTGGAGACCGGCGTCGTGGACGTCGACCGCTATCTGGCGGCGGTGAGCACCCTGGCCGCAACGCACGGCGCCACCCGCTACTTCGCGCACCGCCGGGAGAGCACCGAGAAGCTGCACCGGCTCGCCGGCGAGACCGGGCTGGAGGTGGTACGGCCCGACCTGCCCCTCGAACTGATCGCCCGGCGTGGCCCCATCGGACGGCTCATCGTCAGCTTCCCCTCCACCGTCGTGCACACCCTGCCGCTCGCGCTGCTGGGTACGGAGGTGAAGGTAGCGGTCTGTGACATCGACCCGGACTGGCTTACGGCCAACGCCTCACCGCGCGCACAGGGCTTCCTCGACGGGGTCACCGGAACCGCCCGTGACGTGCAACGACTGCCGTTCACCCAGCGGGTGGCGGCGGGCTGAGCCGGCACGGAAGCCCGCAGCGAAGCCGTAGTTCATACCCTTCCCATAAACCGTCCATGCGCCGAGCGGCCTAGATTTTCTTCCCCTGAGGGGCTGAACTTTTGTTGATCGAGGGACAGTTGCCCCATTGGGACCCGTAACCTTCAACAGGTGAACCAACTGATGTCCCGCGATACCGACGACGCCGACGCCGCTGCCGACACCGCCGGAGGGGCCTCGCTCCCCGGCACCCTGCCCGAGGCGCTGCGCGCCGAACTCACTGCCTTCCGCCGCGACTTGCACCGACACCCCGAACTCGGCAACCAGGAGTTCCGGACCACGGCGGCGATCAAGGAGCGCCTGGAGCGGGCCGGTCTGCGCCCCCGCGTCCTGCCCTCCGGCACGGGCCTGGTGTGTGACATCGGTACCGGCGCCGGCGGCAGTGGCAGCGACATGCCGTTGCTGGGCCTGCGCGCGGACATCGACGCGCTGCCGATCCCGGACACCAAGACCGTCGACTACGCCTCCACGGTCCCCGGCCGTGCGCACGCCTGCGGCCATGACGTGCACACCACCATCGTCGTCGGTGCCGGCCTGGTCCTGGCCGACCTGGCCCGGGCCGGCGCGCTGCCCCGCCCGGTGCGGCTGGTCTTCCAGCCCGCGGAAGAGGTGCTGCCCGGGGGCGCCGCCGACGTGATCGCGTCCGGTGCGCTGGACGGCGTCGGCCGGATGCTCGCCGTGCACTGCGACCCGCGCGTCGACGCCGGCCGGCTCGGGCTGCGCACCGGAGCGATCACCTCGGCCTGCGACCGGCTGGAGGTCGAGCTGGCCGGGCCAGGCGGGCACACCGCCCGCCCGCACCTGACCACCGACATGGTCACCGCCGCCGCCCGGATCGCCCTCGACGTGCCGGCGGTGATCTCCCGCCGGATCGACGCCCGGGCCGGGCTGGCCGTCACCTGGGGCCGGATGCGGACCGGACACGCCTGCAATGTGATCCCGCAGCACGCCGAGCTGTCCGGCACGGTCCGCTGCCTCGACCTCGACGCCTGGCGCACGGCGCCGGACATGGTGCACGCCGCCATCGACGAGGTCGCCGCGCTGCACGGCGCCAAGCCGCAGATCAACTACGTGCGAGGCGTCCCCCCGGTGGTCAACGAGGCCACCAGCGTCCAGCTGCTCCAGGACGCGATGGCCGCCCGGCGCGGCATCGAGAGCGTCGAGGACACCGAGCAGTCCCTGGGCGGCGAGGACTTCTCCTGGTACCTGGAGCACGTCCCCGGGGCCATGGCCCGCCTGGGCGTCCGACCGCCCGGTGAGCTCAGCCGGCTCGATCTCCACCGCGGGGACTTCGACGTCGACGAGCGGGCGATCCAGGTCGGCGTGGAGCTCTTCACTGCCGCCGCACTCCTGGACCGCATCTAGGACATAGCTCTACATATCCCGATATTGCGGCCGTCATCGTCCTCCCGATGGCGGCCGTGGCGTCACATTCGGGCCCGCTACGCCTCGAATCGATAACGGCTTTCAAGCACCCCTTTTCCTGGCATCTACGCGCGTTACGATGCCGCGGAATCAGCGCCAAAGGAGGCGCTACGAGACGAAGGGACCCCTCGTGCGCCGGGTATCCAAGATCGTCGCCGCGGGCATCGCCACCGCGGCCCTCACCTGTTCACTGACCGCCTGTGGCGCGTCGTCGACCGAGTCCGGGGGCAAGGACAAGGGTCTCGGACTCGCCTTCGACGTCGGCGGCCGGGACGACCACTCGTTCAACGAGGCGGCGGCCCGCGGTGCGGACAAGGCCGAGAAGGACCTCGGCGTGAAGTCCAAGATGATGACCGCCAAGAACGGTGAGACCGAGGCGGACCGCGAGCAGCGGCTGTCGTCGCTGGCCGAGGCGGGCTTCAACCCGGTCATCGGTGTCGGCTTCAACTACGGCAAGTCCGTCAACAAGGTCGCCAAGCAGTACCCGAAGACCACCTTCGGCGTCGTCGACTCCCCCTCCGAGGCCAAGAACGTCTACGGCATGGTCTTCGCCGAGAACGAGGCTTCCTACCTCGCCGGTGTCGCCGCCGCGCTGAAGAGCAAGACCCACAAGGTCGGCTTCATCGGCGGTGTGAACAACGCGCTGATCCAGAAGTTCCAGGCCGGCTTCGAGCAGGGCGTCAAGGACACCGACCCCAAGGCGAAGGTCACCTCCGAGTACCTCTACGCCAACGACGACAAGGGCTTCAACGACCCGGCCGCCGCGAAGGGCAAGGCCAAGGGCATGCTCGACGCCGGTATCGACGTCATCTACACCGCGGCCGGCCAGTCCGGCAACGGCTCGATCGAGACGGTCGCCGGCAAGAAGGGCACCTGGGCGATCGGCGTCGACTCGGACCAGTACCTCCAGCCGGGTCTGGCCCAGTACAAGAACTCCATCCTCACCTCGGTGATGAAGAACGTCGACGTGGCGGTCTACGACCTGGTCAAGAGCGTCAAGGACAACAAGGCGCCGACCGGCACCAAGAGCTACACGCTCAAGGACGACGGTGTGCGACTGTCCACCTCGGGCGGCTTCATCGACGACATCCAGGGCAAGATCGACGCGGCCAAGAAGAAGATCGCGTCGGGCCAGGTGAAGGTCAGCGACACCCCCGCCAAGCAGTAGGGTTCGCTCCAGCCCGGCGCAGCGGCCACCACGCCGCCGCGCCGGGCTCGTTCGCCGGAGCAACCCGGCAGGTATGTCAGTTTTTTTCGGCGTCAACACTACGCGCGTAGCGTTGAGTTGGCGCGATATCTTCTCCTCCCCGCTCTTCCTTACCACTCCCTGTCCCCCGAGGAGAGTGCGCCATCAAAGCGTCCAGCAGCCCCCAGGCAGACAGCGCCTCCGCCGCAGCACCGGCGGTGGAACTCCGCGGGATCACCAAGCGGTTCCCCGGCGTCGTCGCCAACCACGACATCGACATCACCATCCACCGCGGCACCGTGCACGCGCTGGTCGGCGAGAACGGCGCGGGCAAGTCCACGCTGATGAAGATCCTCTACGGCATGCAGAAGCCGGACGAGGGAACGATCGGCATCGACGGCGAACAGGTCAGCTTCCACAGCCCGGCCGACGCCATCGCCCGCGGCATCGGCATGGTGCACCAGCACTTCATGCTCGCCGACAACCTCACCGTCCTGGAGAACGTCGTTCTCGGCGGCGAGAAGCTGCACGGCATCGGCGGCAAGGCCCGCGCCGAGATCCTCAAGATCTCCGACCGCTACGGCCTCGGCGTCCGCCCCGACGTCCTCGTCGAGGACCTCGGCGTCGCCGACCGTCAGCGCGTGGAGATCCTCAAGGTCCTCTACCGGGGCGCCCGCACGCTGATCCTCGACGAGCCGACCGCCGTCCTGGTCCCCCAGGAGGTCGATGCGCTCTTCGACAACCTGCGCGAGCTCAAGGCCGAGGGCCTGACCGTCATCTTCATCTCGCACAAGCTGGGCGAGGTGCTCTCCGTCGCCGACGACATCACCGTCATCCGGCGCGGCACCACCGTCGCCTCGGTCGTCCCCGGCGAGACCACGCCCAAGCAGCTCGCCGAGCTGATGGTCGGCAGCGAGCTGCCCTCGCCGCAGACCCGTGAGTCCACCGTCACGGACGTGGAGATGCTGAAGGTCGAAGGGCTGCGGCTGTCCACCGCCGACGCCGAGGGCGTGGAGCGCACCGTCCTGGACGATGTGTCGCTGACCATCCACAAGGGCGAGGTGCTGGGCATCGCGGGTGTGGAGGGCAACGGCCAGGCCGAACTGGTCGAGGCCATCATGGGCATGCGCGACCCCGACGGCGGCACCATCACGCTGGACGCCGTCGACATCAGCCACCTGCCCACCCGCACCCGGCGCGAGGACGGCATCGGCTACATCCCCGAGGACCGCCACCGGCACGCCCTGCTGCTGGAGGCCCCGCTGTGGGAGAACCGCATCCTGGGCCACGTCACCGAGAAGCCCAACGCCAAGGGCCGGCTGCTCGACCTGAAGGCGGCCCGTGCCGACACCGAGCGGATCGTCGCCGAGTACGACGTCCGCACCCCCGGCATCGAGGTCACCGCGGCGTCGCTCTCCGGCGGCAACCAGCAGAAGCTGATCGTCGGCCGTGAGATGAGCCACCACCCCAAGCTGCTGATCGCCGCGCACCCCACGCGGGGCGTGGACGTCGGCGCCCAGGCGCAGATCTGGGACCAGATCCGCGCCGCCCGCCGCGAAGGCCTCGCCGTCCTGCTGATATCCGCGGACCTGGACGAGCTGATCGGCCTGTCCGACTGTCTGCGGGTGATGTACCGCGGCCGGCTGGTCGCGGACGCGGACCCCGCCACCATCACCCCGGAGGAGTTGGGCTCGGCCATGACCGGCGCAGCCAGCGGTCATCTGACCCATTCCGACAACGTCCCCGCCGCGGACCCGGAGCCGCGCTCGTCCCAGGAGGGGGAGTCCGAGTGAAGAAGCTCGACAAGAACAAGCTGATCCTGGGCATAGCTGCCCCCCTCCTCGCCATCGTGGCGGCCCTCGCCATCACCTCGGTGATCATCCTGGTCACCGGCAAGGACCCGATACACGCCTACGCGGTGATGGCCGACTTCGGCTCCAAGAGCGACAGCCAGGTCTGGATCATCAACAAGGCGATCCCGTACTACCTGTCCGCGCTGGCCGTCGCCATCGGCTTCCGGATGAACCTCTTCAACATCGGCGTCGACGGCCAGTACCGCATCGCGGCGTTCTTCGCCGCGGTGGTCGGCGGTGCGCTGACGCTCCCCGGTTTCCTCCAGATCCCGCTGATCATCATCGTCGCGATGCTGGTCGGCTCGGTCTGGGCGGGCATCGCGGGTCTGCTGAAGACCACCCGCGGCGTCAGCGAGGTGATCACCACGATCATGCTGAACGCCATCGCGGCCGCGGTCATCGGCTACTTCCTCCAGGACGGTCGGCTCGCGGTCAAGGACGGCAACCTCTTCCACACGCCGAACCTCCCGGCCTCCAGCCACTTCTTCACCATCCCCACCACGCCCGCTCCCATCGACGGCTTCCTCGTCGTCGCGGTCGTCGTCGGCGTCCTGTACTGGTTCGTACTCAACCGCACCCGCTTCGGCTTCGACCTCCGCACGGTCGGTCAGTCCGAGTCCGCGGCCGAGGCCAGCGGCGTCAGCGTCAAGCGGATGATCGTCACCTCGATGCTGCTGTCCGGCGCCGCGGCGGGCCTGATCGGCATGCCGACCCTGCTCGGGTCCTCGTACAACTACGGCACCGACTTCCCCATCGGCATCGGCTTCACCGGCATCGCCATCGCGCTGCTGGGCCGCAACCACCCGTTCGGCATGGCCGCCGCCGCACTGCTGTGGGGCTTCCTCGAACGCACCGGCACCCAGCTGGAGTTCGAGGACTACCAGCAGGAGATCGTCGGCGTGATGCAGGGCGTCATCGTGCTGTGCGTCGTCGTCGCCTACGAACTCGTGCGGCGCTACGGCCTCAGACTCCAGCAGCGGCAGGTCGGCGCGGAGCTCGCCGCCCAGGCCCGTAAGACCGAGAAGGCGGAGGTGTCCTCGTGAGCGCGAACCTCACGGCTCCGGTCGACCAGAGCCCCAGCGACAAGACCAAGTCCAAGTCCAAGACCGCCCGGGCCAAGCTCAGCTACCCCAAGGTCCTGCTGCTCGTCTCGGGCAGCCTGCTCCTGCTGTCCCTGCTGCGGGTCGTCACGGGCGCCAACAACCTGACCGAGTCCGGCCAGTACACCGCCGCGCTCAACGCCGCCGTCCCGATCGGCCTGGCCGGCCTGGGCGGTCTGTGGGCCGAGCGCTCCGGCGTCATCAACATCGGCCTCGAAGGCATGATGATGCTCGGCGCCTTCTCCGCCGGCGCGGTCGGCTGGCAGCACGGCCCCTGGGCCGCGGCACTGGCCGGTATCGTCGGTGGTGCGCTCGGCGGACTGCTGCACGCCGTCGTCACCGTCACCTTCGGCGTCGACCACATCATCTCCGGCGTCGCCATCAACATCATGGCGCTCGGCATGACCCAGTTCCTCGCCAAGCTGTGGTTCGGCGCGGACGGCAGTGCGGCAGCGGCCGCCGGTGGCAACGACAAGCAGTCGCCACCGATGCCCGACATGCCGACGTTCACCGTCCCCGGCCTGTCCGACTGGCTCTACTCCATCGAGCAGCACCACTGGTTCCTGGTCTCCGACGTGGCCGGCATCCTCGGCTCCCTGGTCACCAACGTCTCCTGGCTGACCCTGCTGACCGTCGTCGTCTTCGTGCTCAGCGCCTTCGTCCTGTGGCGTTCCCCCTTCGGCCTGCGGCTGCGCTCCTGCGGTGAGGGCCCGATCGCGGCCGAGTCGCTGGGCGTCAACGTCTACCGCTACAAGTACGCCGCGGTGGTCGTCTCCGGTGCGCTGGCCGGCCTCGGCGGCGCGTTCCTCGCGATCTACGTGCACATCTACCAGGACGGCCAGACCGGCGGCCGCGGCTACATCGGCCTCGCCACCATGATCTTCGGCAACTGGCGGCCGGGCGGCGTCGCCATGGGCGCCGGCCTGTTCGGCTTCATGGACGCGCTCCAGCTGCGCGGCGGCGGCCCCACCGTCCACGCGCTGCTGCTCCTGCTCGCCGTCCTGCTGGTCGGCCTCGCGCTGTGGAAGCTGCGCGGCGGGCAGCGCACCCAGGCCGTGCTCAGCCTGGTTTCCGCCGCACTGCTGGCCCTCTGGTACGCCACCACCGACACGGTCCCGCTGGAGATCGTCGGCGTGGCCCCGTACATCGCCACGCTGTTGGTGCTCTCATTGGCCGCGCAACGACTGCGGGCACCGAAGGCCATCGGCAAGATCTACCGGAGAGGTCAGGGCAAGTGACCACCACTCCCGACTGGGAGTCGCTCCGGCGGCAGGCCCGGGACGCGATGTCCCGGGCCTACGCCCCGTACTCGGGCTACCCCGTGGGCGCCGCCGCCCTCGTGGACGACGGCCGCACGGTCACCGGCTGCAACGTCGAGAACGCCTCGTACGGCCTCGGTCTGTGCGCCGAATGCGGTCTGGTCTCCGCCCTGTTCGCCAGCGGGGGCGGCCGGCTGACCGCCTTCACCTGCGTCGACGGCGGCGGTGAACCGCTCGTCCCGTGCGGCCGCTGCCGCCAGCTCCTCCACGAGCACGGCGGCCCCGACCTGCTGGTGGACACCCCGGCCGGTGTCCGCCCGCTCTCTGAGCTGCTGCCGGACGCCTTCGGGCCGGGGCATCTGACCGGATGACGGGCTGGCGGCCCGGCTGCCCCGGGTCGCCGCCGCCCTGGCCACTCCGGCGTCTATGCGTGTAGAACGGGACCCACCCGTTCGAAAGGAACCGTCCATGGACGCCATCTCCGTCATCCGCACCAAGCGCGACCGCGGCGAGCTGACCCCCGCTCAGATCGACTGGGTCATCGACGCCTACACCCGCGGCGAGGTCGCCCACGAACAGATGTCGTCCCTGGCGATGGCCATCTTCCTCAACGGCATGAACCGCACGGAGATCGCCCGCTGGACCGCCGCTATGATCGCCTCCGGCGAGCGCATGGACTTCTCCTCCCTCGCCCGCCCCACCGCCGACAAGCACTCCACCGGCGGTGTCGGCGACAAGATCACCCTCCCGCTCGCCCCCCTCGTCGCCGCCTGCGGCGCCGCCGTGCCCCAGCTCTCCGGCCGCGGCCTCGGCCACACCGGCGGCACCCTCGACAAGCTGGAGTCCATCCCCGGCTGGCGCGCCCAGCTGAGCAACGACGAGATGCTCGACGTCCTGCGCGACGTCGGCTCCGTCATCTGCGCCGCCGGCGACGGACTCGCCCCCGCCGACAAGAAGCTCTACGCGCTCCGCGACGTCACCGGCACCGTCGAGTCCATCCCGCTCATCGCCTCCTCGATCATGTCCAAGAAGATCGCCGAAGGCACCGGCTCCCTGGTCCTCGACGTCAAGGTCGGCTCCGGGGCCTTCATGAAGCACCTCGACGACGCCCGCGAACTCGCCTCCACCATGGTCGAATTGGGCACCGACCACGGCGTGAAGACGGTCGCCCTGCTCACCGACATGGCCACCCCCCTCGGCCGCACCGCCGGCAACGCCCTGGAAGTCCGCGAGTCCGTCGAGGTACTGGCCGGCGGCGGCCCCCAGGACGTCATCGACCTCACCCTCGCCCTCGCCCGCGAGATGCTCGACGCCGCCGGCCTCAAGGACGCCGACCCCGCCAAGGCCCTCGCCGACGGCTCCGCCATGGACCACTGGCGCCGCATGATCACCGCCCAGGGCGGCGACCCCGACGCCCCCCTCCCCGTGGCCCGCGAACAGCACACCGTGACCGCCTCCTCCTCCGGCACCCTCACCACCCTCGACGCCTACGCCGTCGGCCTCGCCGCCTGGCGCCTCGGCGCCGGCCGCGCCCGCAAGGAGGACCCGGTGCAGGCCGCCGCCGGCATCGAACTCCACGCCAAGCCGGGCGACCCCGTCACCGCCGGACAGCCGCTCCTCACCCTGCACACCGACACCCCCGAGAAGCTCCCGTACGCCCTTGAGGCCCTGGACGGCGGCTTCCTCGTCGGCCCGGCGGACACCCCCTTCACGGCGGGTCCGGTGGTGCTGGAACGTATCGGCTGACCTCTGGGTTGACCTGCGGTTTTCTCATTCGGGTGAACGGGATCGGTGGACCTTCGCCGGTCCCGTTCGGCATGCTGGGATCGGTGACGTACCGATAGAGGAGACCGCCATGAGCGCACTCACCGTCGACCACACCGTGGGCAACAACCCCGAGTGGGACGACCTCGTCCGTATCTGGGAGCAGGCGGACGCACGCGAGGGCTGGAGGGTGGAGATCATCGAGGGGATCGTCACTGTGTCGCCACCGCCCGGCAGCAACCACAACTTCATCGCCGCGAAGATCCAGCGTCGTCTGTACTCCGTACTCCCGGAGGACTGGGACATCTATCAGACCCTCGGGACGGGTGTCCCCCGACGTAAGGGGCTCTACATCCCGGACCTCGCCGTAGTTCCGGACGACGTCGTCCTCGACAGGACCGGCGAATATGTCCCGGCGTCCGCCGCCAAGCTGATCGTCGAGGTCACCTCCCAGTCCAACGCCAGCAACGACCGGATTGCCAAGGCCGCGGGCTACGCCAAGGCGGGGGTCCCGCTCTATCTGCTCGTCGACCGATGGGCCCCCGCCGGCCCGACCATCACTCTCTATGGCGAACCGACGGGTGACGTCTACCGTGTCCTCCAGACCGTGAAGTTCGGCGACGAGCTGGTGCTTCCCGCGCCCTTCGAAGTCGCCCTGGACACCGGCGCTTTCCCGGTCGACTGACGGCGCATCGACGGACGATGGGCCCGCCCCACCAGGACAGGTGGCGGGGCAGGCCCTTCGGTTCGAGGAGCGCCGGGGCGCCGGGCGTCGGGCGCCGGTGACGGGCTACGCGGCCTTGCCCAGGCTCAGCAGCCGCCGTTCGGCCACGGCCTTGCGGGTGGCGTAGAGGGTGATCGAGACGGCGCCGACCATCGCGACCAGGCCGAGCAGCACGGTGCCCTCCCAGCCGACCGCGTGGAAGGCGGCGGCGCCCAGGGCGCCTCCCAGGCTGCTGCCGACGTAGTACGCGCACTGGTAGAGCGCCGACGCTTGCGCACGAGCCGTCTTGGCGGTGTGGCTCACCGCGGAGGAGGCCACCGCGTGGCCCGCGAAGAAGCCCGCGGTGATCAGCACCAGGCCCGCCAGCACCGCGGCCACCGAGTCGGCCAGCGTCAGCAGCAGACCCGTCGACGTGGTGCTGACGGCCAGGTAGAGCGCACCGCGCCGGCCCACCCGGGCGACCAGCTGGCCGGCCGCCGCCGAGGAGACCGTACCGACCAGGTAGATCACGAAGATCGAACCGACGATGCCCTGGGGGAGGTTGAACGGCTCCGCGACCAGGCGGTACCCGATGACCGTGTACACCGCGCCGAAGACCGTCATGAACAGCGCGCCGATGCCGTAGAGACGGCGCAGCAGCGGATGGGCGAGATGCCCGCCGAGGGTACGGGCCAGCGCCCGAGGCCCCACCGAACGCGGTGCGAAGTGCCGGGCCCTGGGCACCAGCAGCCGGAACGTCACCGCACACACCACGGCCAGCACGCCCACCGCGGCCAGCGCGGCCCGCCAACCCCAGGCCTGGGACACCCAGCCGGTCACGATCCGGCCGGACATCCCGCCGATGCTGTTGCCCGCCACGAACAACCCGATGGCCGCCACCAGCGCCTTGGCGCGCACCTCCTCGGCCAGGAACGCCATCGCCGAGGCCGGCAACCCGGCCAGCGCCACGCCCTGCACGGCGCGCAGCGCGATCAACGCACCGATGGACGGCGCGAACGGCACCACCATCGCGACCAGCGCCGCCACCGTCAGCGACATCGTCATCACCATGCGTCGGCCGAACCGCTCGGACACCGCACTCAGCGGAATCACCCCGAGCGCCAGCCCGAAGGTGGCCGCCGACACCGTCCAGCTCGCCTGGTCCGGGCTCACCCCGAGATCGGTGGAGATCGCGGGCAGCAGCGCCTGCGTCGAGTACAGCAGCGCGAAGGTGGCCACACCGGCGGCGAACAGGGCGAAGCTCATCCGGCGGTAACCGGGCCCGCCCGGCCGCAACTTGCCCGACTCGGGATCGGGCGCGGCGGCAGAGGAAGAAGAGGAGTCTGTGGACGACTGGGGAGAGGCGGCCGCACGGTCGGTGACGGACGCCCCGGTATCAGCGGGAGGCATGCTTCGAAGGTAGGACGGCACGGTTCATGCGTCCAATGCATGGAAACTGCATAATCGATTCTGTGATGCATGATCCCAGTTCACAGGGCCCTCTGTTGCAAGGTCGCAACAGAAAACACGTACCGGAACCGGGCCGCCGGCCCACCGGCGCCGCCCCGGGCGTCCCGGGCGTCCCGGAGCCGGCCGAGCTCGGCAGCGACTCGTGGGCGGCGTTGCTCGCCCCGCGCCTGGCCCAGTTCACCGCCGTCGCCCGGCACGAGCACGTCACCCGCGCCGCCCAGGAACTCGGCATGCCCCAGCCGACGCTCAGCCGCGCCCTCGTCCGCCTGGAGGACGACCTCGGCGTCACCCTCTTCGCCCGGCACGGCCGCACCCTCTCCCTCACCCCGGCCGGTCGCGCCTTCCTCGCCTCCACCGAACGGGCGTTGACGGACCTGGAGCGCGCGACCGAATCCGTACGCGCCGACGTCGACCCCGCGGCCGGCAAGGTCGCCTTCGGCTTTCTGCACACCCTCGGCTCCGAGACCGTGCCCGGCCTGATCCGGAGCTTCCGCGTCGACCACCCGCGCGTCCGCTTCCAACTCGTCCAGAACTACGGCGAGGCGATGATCGAGCGGATGCGCGCCGGTGACCTCGACCTCTGTCTGACCTCGCCGGTCCCGGACTACCCAGACCTGGTCGCCCGCCGGCTCGACGAACAGAAGCTCCGCCTCGTCGTGCCCGAGGACCACCCGCTGGCCTCCCGCAAGCGGATCCGGCTCGCCGAGGCCGCCGGTGAACTGTTCGTCACCCTCGAACCGGGCTACGGGCTCCGCCGGATCACCGACGCGCTGTGCACCGAGGCCGGCTTCAGCCCACGGGTGGCGTTCGAGGGCGAGGAGGCCGAGACGCTGCGCGGGCTGGTCGCCGCCGGGCTCGGCGTGGCGCTGCTGCCGCCGCCCGCCGTGCCCCGCCCCGGCGTCGTGGAACTCACCGTGACGGCCCCGCGCGCCGTCCGCGAGATCGGCGTCGCCTGGCTCGACGGCCACCCGGACACCCCGCCGGTGGCCGCCTTCAAGAAGTTCCTGCTGAGCCGCCGGGGACGGCTCCTGCCGCGCTGAACCCCCGGGCGCGGCCGGCCCGGCACCCCATGGCTCCCGCCACGACCCGCCGTGCCGACCGACCGCCTCAGTGCCGCAGCGACGCCCCGAACCCCGAGGCCAGGGGCATGCGCAGGCCCAGGGGCGGCGGGGCGGCCAGGGCGTCCTTCACGGGGCGGGAGTAGTCGCGGGCGAAGAGCGAGCCGAGCATGAAGTCGGCGGCGAGGGCGTGGACTTCGGTGCGGTGCTGGTGCAGCGAGTGGCCGTCGGAGTGCACCTCGAAGCGGCAGGTGTCGCGGTTGACCTTCTTGGCGCGCTCGGCGTAGCGGTAGGAGAGGTCGGGGTCGTGGCGCTCGTCGTTGGTGCCGTGCACGAGGAGGACGCGGCGGCCGATGAGCTGTTTCACCGGATCGGGCTGTTCGTCGTGCCGGCGCGGGTCGGACAGCCAAGGAGCGATCGCCAGCACGGAGTTGACGGCGGGGTGTCCCGCGGCGTGCAGCGCGGCGCGGGCGCCCATGCCGGTGCCGACGAGGCAGACGGGGACGTCGCCGTAGCGGCGGACCACCTCCTCCAGCGCCCAGGTGGCGTCCCGCGCGGGGTGTGCCGCGCTGCCGTTCCAGCCGCGGCAGCGGTAGTGCACGACGTGCGCGGTCAGCCCCTCGGGGCGCCCCGCCCGGGCCAGCCGGACCGCGAGCGGACGCACCGCCAACGCGGGCACCGGCGACGGGCGTCGCACGCCGGTCGCCCCGCCTCCCGGCAGTAAGAGGGCGACCCCGCTCACCGCCCCCTGGGTTCCGTTTCTTCCCAGCTGTCTTCCCAGCCGGGCCTCGCGCACCGGCAGTGCTTGCTGAGCCATGACCAGAACGATGGCAGAAGGAAGCGTGCCCGCCACCCTGTGGACGGGTCACTGTTACGTATCGTTCGGTGATATCTACGCGCGTAGGGGCTACAGTGCGGAGATGACGAGCGAGACCACCACCCTTCCCACCACTGAACAGATCCGTCGCGCCCCCAAGGTGCTGCTCCACGACCACCTGGACGGCGGCCTGCGCCCGGCCACGGTCGTCGACCTGGCCCGTCAGAACGGCTACGAAGGGCTGCCCGAGACCGACCCGGAGAAGCTCGGGATCTGGTTCCGCGAGGCCGCCGATTCGGGTTCTCTGGAGCGCTATCTGGAGACCTTCGCGCACACCTGCGCCGTCATGCAGACCCGCGACGCGCTGGCCCGGGTGGCCGCCGAGTGCGCCGAGGACCTGGCCGCCGACGGTGTGGTCTACGCCGAGGTCCGCTACGCGCCCGAGCAGCACCTGGAGCAGGGGCTGACCCTCGAAGAGGTCGTCGAGGCGGTCAACGAGGGCTTCCGCGAGGGCGAGCGGCGGGCCCGCGAGAACGGCCACCGCATCCGCGTCGGCGCGCTGCTGACCGCCATGCGGCACGCCGCCCGCGCCCTGGAGATCGCCGAACTCGCCAACCGCTACCGGGACTCCGGCGTCGTCGGCTTCGACATCGCGGGCGCCGAGGCCGGCTACCCTCCCACCCGCCACCTCGACGCGTTCGAGTACCTCAAGCGGGAGAACAACCACTTCACCATCCACGCCGGTGAGGCCTTCGGCCTGCCGTCCATCTGGCAGGCGCTCCAGTGGTGCGGCGCCGACCGACTCGGCCACGGCGTCCGGATCATCGACGACATCGAGGTCGCCGACGACGGCTCGGTCACGCTCGGCCGGCTCGCCTCGTACGTGCGGGACAAGCGCATCCCGCTGGAGATGTGCCCGACCTCCAACCTCCAGACCGGTGCCGCCCCGTCCTACGCGGAGCACCCCATCGGCCTGCTGCGTCGGCTCCAGTTCAGGCTGACGGTCAACACCGACAACCGGCTGATGAGCGGTACGAACATGTCCCGGGAATTCGAGCACCTGGTCAAGACATTTCGCTACACGCTCGACGACATGCAGTGGTTTACAGTCAATGCGATGAAATCAGCGTTCATTCCTTTCGATGAACGTCTCGCCATGATCAATGACGTCATCAAGCCCGGATACGCGGAACTGCGGGCCGAATGGCTCTTCCGTCCGGCGGGTTCATCGCCCGCATGAGCAGGGATTATGCCCTCGCGTAGGGCATAGCGCGAGCATATAGCGCAACGGCCGGTGGAATGTCCACCGGCCGTTTTTTCTTTACCTTGTGGCTGTTTGCGGCGCCGGTTGTCGCGTCACTAGGTTCATGTGTCGGTCAAGTCGCATCTTCCCCATCACGAGGACGTAATTCGATGAAGCAGGGAACCATCAAGACTCTCGGTGCCGCCGCTCTCGGTGCCGCCATCGCCGTCACCGCAGCGGGCGCCGCCAACGCGGCCACCCCGGTGGCCGGAGCCGACACCACGGGTGTGCTGAAGAACCTGCCGGTGGGCGACACCGCCAAGACCCTCTCCGGGGCCACCAAGACCGTCTCCAACGTCAAGCCGGGCAGCAACGACGTCAAGATCCGCCCGAACACCAAGGGCAACAAGCTGCTCGGTGGCCTGCCGGTCGTCACCAAGAACCTGCCGCAGCTTCCCTGACACGGTCCTCTGCGCCGTCCCCCGGGGACGTGCAACGCGTCGTGCCCCGGCCGTAGCCCTCGTGCTCACGGCCGGGGCGTCGTCGTGTCCCGGCCGCTCCCGGCCCGGCCGGCGGGCCGGCTCACCAGGCGGTGGCGCTGGTGGCCTTGTCCTCCGAGGGGAGGAGTATCCACAGCGCCAGGTAGAGCAGGAACTGCGGGCCGGGGAGCAGGCACGACAGGACGAAGATCACGCGCATCGTCGTCGGGGTGGTACCGAAGCGACGGGCCAGGCCCGCGCAGACTCCGGCGATCATGCGGTTGTCGTGGGGGCGGACCAGTGCGGCGGCCATGGTGGGTGACTCCTTTTCGACTTCGTGAGGCGTTTGCCCCGATGTCTCAAAGGTAGGTCCGGCCACCCGAGAGCGCGTCGGTCTGCCGGGCGACGCCGACCCTGGGAATCCTCGGGGTCGCACCCCTGGGCTCCTCGTACCGCCGGCGGAGCGCGCACCGGGCCCCAGGGACGACGGCCAGGTGCACCAGTGCCACCCCGAGCGTGTTCAGCAGCACCGAGTCGACGTCCGGCACCCGGCCGGGGATCCCGGACTGCAACAGCTCGATGGCCAGCGCGATCATCGCGCCGGCGAAGACGGTACGGGTCAGCGACACCAGCGGAGAAACGTTCAGCCGCCCGGCCGAGAGCGGCAGCAGGACCCCCAGCGGCGCCAGCAGCAGCACCGGCCCGCCCAGATGCTGCACGGCCTCCCACGACAGGCCGTGGACCAGCTCGGCCCGGATCGTCGCCAGCGGCCGGAGGTTCGGAGCCGGCACCCAGGGCACCGTACGGGGACGCAGTGTGAGCCAGCCGACGATCAGCAGATGCGCCACGAGGAGCAGGAGTCCGGTGACGCGCATACGGGGGGCGGCGGTGGTGCCGGGGCCATGAGGCTGCACACAGGCCAGGACGCCGGTAGCGGCGGTTGCGGTTCCGCCCCGTTGCACCCGTCTTGACCGGGCCGTGGCGCCGCCCCCGCCCCTGCCCCCGCCCGTCGCCCTCGGCACGACGCCCACCGTGTGCACCCGGGGCCGGTGGCGGCTACCCCTCGTCCGACAGGGGGTCTCCCCACCCCGCGTTCTCCGCGATGTCCGGGTTGGCCAGGACGTCGGCGGAGCAGTCGTAGCGGTGCGTCCGATCGCCGCTGCCGGGCCCGCCCAGTACGGCCGCGTGCGTCCGTCCCAGAGCCGGGCTCGTGCCGTAGGTGCACACCAGCTGGGCCAGTGCGAAGGACGGGAGGTCGTCCGGTCGGATGCTCAGCCGCAGGGCGTCCGCGGGGTCGCCGGGGCGCGGGCCGTCGACCTTCAGGTCGGCGGGCAGCGCGCTGCTGAAGCCGGCCGTCTCCTCGGCCGGCGACGGCGTGCGCTGCAACTCCTGGAGCAGCGCACGGGCGGCGTGCACCCGCGGGTCGGCGGAGCCGGTGCCCGTGGCCGGGGCGAGCGGCCGCTCGACCTGTGCCAGCGCCGAGCCGCACACCAGGTAGACCGCGGCCCGCTTGCCGTCGGCCGTCCCGGGTGCCGCCTCGCTCGACGGGGCCTTGCAGCTCACCCGGGAGGGCGCGCCGCCCG
This sequence comes from Streptomyces sp. NPDC048506, assembly GCF_040651315.1. Classification (NCBI taxonomy): domain Bacteria; kingdom Bacillati; phylum Actinomycetota; class Actinomycetes; order Kitasatosporales; family Streptomycetaceae; genus Streptomyces; species Streptomyces sp. NPDC048506. The sequence continues at coordinate 65,215 of NZ_JBEZIX010000043.1, read as the reverse complement.
CGTCGACCGGCACCGACGTGCCCCGGATCCCGCAGCCCGCGGCGGCGAGCACCAGCGCCGCCACCCCGGCCGTCTGCCGCCAGCTCCGCCCGGTCGGCGTCATCGCTCGTCCTCCGTGCCCTCGTCGGCCGCGCCGTCCCTGCCGTTCGGGTCGCCGACCCGTCCGTCGTCGCCCGCCAGCGGGGAGGCGTCCATCGGCAGCCGCAGGGTGAACACCGCGCCGCCCTCGGGGAGGTTGGCCGCGGTGATCTCACCGCCGTGGATGTGGGCGTTCTCCAGGGCGATGGACAGGCCCAGGCCGCTGCCCTCCGAGCGCGGGCGGGAGGCGCTGGCCTTGTAGAAGCGGTCGAAGACGTGCGGCAGCACCTCTTCGGGGATGCCGGGGCCGTGGTCGCGAACGCGGATGACCAGCTGCCCGCCGCCGGGTCGGGGGCGCGCCTCGGGCGCCTCGGCGGCCTCGTCGACGGTGCCCTCCGGCGCGCTCCGGGTGCCGGAGCCGGCGGCGGGGCCCGTCGTGACGGCCTCGTCCTCGTCCGCCGCGTCGCCCCGGCGGACGTCCTCCGTGTGCACCGAAACCCGCACCGGCGAGCCGCCGTGCTTCAGGGCGTTGCCGATGAGGTTCGCCAGGATGACGTCGAGCCGCCGCGGGTCCAGCCGGGCCACGATGCCGCGGTCCGCGTCCAGTTCCACCGCGTCCAGCCAGGCCCGCGCGTCGATGCAGGCGGTCACCTGGTCCGCCACGTCGACGTCGTCGAGCACCAGCCGGGCCGTTCCCGCGTCGAAGCGGGTGACCTCCATCAGGTTCTCCACCAGGTCGTTCAGCCGCCGGGTCTCGCTGACCACCAGTTGGACGGCGGGCGCGATCATCGGGTCCAGGGAGTCGGCCTCCTCCTCCAGGACCTCGGAGACCGCGGTGATCGCCGTCAGCGGCGTCCGCAGTTCGTGCGACATGTCCGCGACGAACCGCCGGGAGGCGGCCTCCCGGGCGCTGAGCTCGTCGACCCGTTGCTCCAGTCGCTCCGCCGTGCGGTTGAACGTACGCGAGAGGTCGGCGAGTTCGTCGGTGCCGGTGACCCGCAGCCGGGTGTCCAGCCGTCCCTCGCCCAGCTGCCGCGCGGCGTGCCCCAGCCGTTGTACCGGGCGCAGCACGGTGGTCGCGGCCGCCTGCGCCAGCAGCGCCGAGCCGACCAGGGCGAGCGCGGTGGCGATGCCCAGCGACCAGGCGAGCGAGTTGAGGTCCTGCCGCTCGGTCGCGAGCGACTTCATCAGGTAGCCGGTCGGCCCGCCGCCGATCACCTTCGCGCCGGCCACGAGGTAGGGGACGTCCCCTACTTCCTGGCGCTGCCAGTACAGGTGGTGCGCGTAGTGGTTGGACTCGTCGACCGGCCGGACCTCGTTCACCGCGGTGCGCAGCGACTTCGGCACGCTCTTCAGCGTCAGCAGGTCCTTGTCGGTGGTGGCCGCGCAGGCCTTGCCCTCGCGGTCCACGCCGATCAGCAGCACCGCGTAGTTCTGCGGGCCGCTCGCCATCTGCCGTGCGGCGTCCTGGAGTTCGGCGCACCGCGGGCGTAGCGGCAGCGACCGCGTGCTGTCCTCCAGCGCCTTGCGGAAGTCCTTGAGGACGGCGTTCTGGGTGCGGTCCAGCACGGTGTTGCGGTTCAGCCAGTACGCGATGCCGGACGCGGAGACCGCGGCGGTCAGCGCCACCAGTGCGAACACCACGACCAGGCGCAGCCGCAGGCTGGTCCAGCGCAGCAGCCCCGAGGCGCGGCGGAGCAGCCGCGGCGCCCGCCGCCCGGAGGAGGACGACGGCGCGGGCGCGGCACCGCGCTCGGCCGGGTCGCCCGCGCCGTCGTCGGCCGGCCCGCCCGTGTGGGAACGTTCCGTCACTGTGGGGAGTCCAGCCGGTAGCCGACGCCGCGGACCGTACGGATCAGGGTCGGGGAGGACGGGACGTCCTCCACCTTGGCGCGCAGCCGCTGCACACAGGCGTCCACCAGGCGCGAGTCGCCGAGGTAGTCGTGCTCCCACACCAGCCGCAGCAGCTGCTGCCGGGACAGCGCCTGGCCGGGGCGGCGGCTGAGCTCCAGCAGCAACCGCAGCTCGGTCGGCGTCAGTTGCAGGTCCTCGCCGTTCTTGGTGACGGTCATCGCCGAGCGGTCGATCACCAGCGAGCCGAACGTCGCCGAGTCGTTGGACTCGCGCTCGCCGCGGCGCAGCACGGCCCGGATACGGGCGTCCAGCACCCGCCCCTGGACCGGTTTGACGACGTAGTCGTCGGCGCCGGACTCCAGGCCCACCACGACGTCGATGTCGTCGTTGCGCGCGGTGAGCAGGATGATGGGCAGCTGGTCCGTACGCCGGATCCGCCGGCACACCTCGAAACCGTCGATGCCCGGCAGCATCACGTCCAACACGATCAGGTCCGGGCGCTGCTCGCGCAGCAGCTTCAGGCCGTCCTCGCCCGTCGCCGCGGTCACCACACGGTGACCCTGGCGGGACAGCGAGAGTTCGAGGGCCGTGCGGATGGCGTCGTCGTCCTCGATCAGCAACAGGAAAGGCACAGCGCCATTCTGTCCCATGGGCGCCGGGACATCGACCGGTGCCGCCCGCGTGCCCGGGTCCCGTACGGGCGACGGGTTCCGCGGGGTGGCCACCGGCCCCTGTGACAGGTCTGTGACAGTCGGCGGACAACGCGATGAAACTGGCTTGGCAGTCTTTGGGGCACCGGGAGAGATCAACACCCGGGAGACACCGAACGAGCTGGCTCTACGACGGGGGGCGCGAGATGACCACACTGCACGGCAGCACTTCCAGCGCAGTTATCACGCGACTCCATGACGTCGTTCGGGCCACGGAGAAGTCCGGTGCCGTGAGCGGGCGGGGGTGCGCTCGCGGCGCCGGACGTCAGCGGCTGCCCTTCATGGTGGCCATCGACGCCACGAACGTGGACGTCAACGGGGGAACCGGGCGGCGGGAGAGTGCCGCCGCCCACGGGGGAAACACCGGGGGAGCGGAGTACGGGGAGGCCACGGGGGAACGGCGTTCCGCGTCGGAGGCGGCCGCGGCCGAAGCGGCCTTCACCGCCTACGTCCAGGAGCGCCGCGCCTCCCTGTACGCCACCGCCTACCACCTGACCGGCGACCGCTACGAGGCCGAGGACCTGCTCCAGAGCGCGCTGTTCTCGACCTACCGGGCGTGGGACCGGATCAGCGACAAGGCGGCGCTCGGCGGCTATCTGCGCCGCACCATGACCAACCTGCACATCAGCGCCTGGCGCCGTCGCAAGCTCAACGAGTACCCGACGGAGGAGCTGCCGGAGACCGCGGGCGAGGTGGACGCCATGCGCGGCACCGAGCTGCGCGCCGTGCTGTGGCAGGCGCTGGCCCGACTGCCCGAGACGCAGCGCACCATGCTGGTGCTGCGCTACTACGAGGGCCGTACGGACCCGGAGATCGCGGACATTCTCAACATCAGTGTCGGCACGGTGAAGTCGAGCATCTGGCGCGCCCTGCGCCGGCTGCGCGAGGACGAGGTCCTCAGCTTCGGCCGTGACGAGGAGGAGTCCTTCGGCGAGCTGGTGGCCTGAAGGACCGGGGGAGCCCGAGGGGGAACGGGGAACGCCCGAGGGGGAAAGGGGATACGGGGGACCGGCCGAAGCGGAGCGATCCGCGGAGGCCGGACGTATCGGGGGATACGGGGGAGAAAAAAGAGGGGGATACGGGGGAAGGAAGCGGGTTCGGGTGGCCGGGGGGTCTACCCGAACCCGCTTCTTCGTGTGTGCTGTTGGCGCGCGGGACCCTACGCCCCGCGCACCGTCATCACCGGCTCGTGCCGGACCGGGAAGTTCACCGAGTTGGCGATGAAGCACTTCGTGTGCGCCTCGCCGTGCAGCCGGCGGGCCCGCTCGACGTCGTCCGCCGACGCCACCTCGACCCGCGGCCGCAACACCACCTCCGTGAACCGGCCCCCGCCGGCGCCGTCCTCGGTCATCGTCCCGTCCGCCTCGTCGGTGTACCCGGTCACCACCACGCCCGCCAGCGCACACAGCGCCAGGTACGTCAGCATGTGGCACTGCGCGAGCGAGGCGAGCAGCAGCTGCTCGGGGTTCCAGCGGTCGGCCGTGCCGCGGAACGCGGGGTCCGCCGTGCCCGCCAGCGGCGGCGGGCCCTCGGCGCGCACCTCGTGCTCCCGGCCGTACCCGCGATAGCTGTCGGTCCCGGCGCCGGTGTTGCCGGTCCAGGTGACCGTGGTGCGGTAGTCGTGCTGCCGGGGCATCGGCAGACCTCCCCCTCGTCGGCTCTTCGGACGTCCGTCCGCGCTACCGGGAGCGTACGGCCCGCCGGGCGACGGCGTCCTGCCGAGCTGTCAGGAGTGCACGGCCGCGCCCACGGCGGGCGTCGCACCGGCGGCCGCTATCCGGGCCAGGGCCTCCGGCTTGGCGCAGGCGTGCGCGCCCAGCGCTCTGTGACGGGCCACGATCGTCCGCTCGTTGCGCAGCAGCCGCAGTCCGCGGCGAACGAGGTACGGGGCCGACTTGCGGCCCTCGCGCAGGTCCCGGGCCAGCCGTCGGCGGAAGGTGGTGGTGGGCCGGCCGCACAGGCACAGCGCGTCGGCCAGCAGACCGGCCGCCCGGCACTGCGCGATGACGTCGGCGGCGAAGACGCCCTCCGCGATGAACAGCGGTGCGCCGCCGAGGTCGAGCGCCGACGTGCCGACCCGGGCGCTGGTGGCGATGTCGTACACGGGCACCTCGGTGCGCCCCGTACCGCACAGCGCGTGGATGGCGGCGACCGCGACATCGGCGTCCCAGGACAGCGGCGAGTCCCAGTCGGTGCTGCCGTCGGGCAGCCGCGGCAGCGTCGGGTCCGTCCCCTCCTTGTAGAAGTCGTCGAGGTTGAGGACCGGCAGGCCGCTCCGGGCGGCCAGGGACGACTTGCCGGAACCGGACGGGCCGGTCAACAGCACGACGCGGGCGGTCGACGGCGGGGCGGAAGAGTCGGGGCTCACGGGCACCCATTGTCGCGCATTGGGCCGTGTGGGCTAGCCCTGGCGCGCGAGCTGGCTCGGCCGCCCGGCACTCAACTACGCTGCGGAGCCAAGTGATTACCCACAGTGCTCCGTTCGTAGCGCGTTCCGATCCACAGGCAGGTGGCAGATGCCCTCCCACGCACGTCCCAAGACCGGCCGTCTCCCGCGCACCGCGCTGCGGGTCGGCCTGGTGATCTCCGCGGCGGGGGCCGCGGTCACGGCGGGCGGCGCGGCGACGGCCGGTGCGACGGTCGTCCCGGTGACCAAGTCCGACGTCAGCGCCACCAAGTCGGCGCTGACCGGAGCGGTGCTGCACGGCACGGCCGGCAGCGTCGGCCCGGTCAAGAACCTGCAGCTGGACCCGTTCGCCAAGACCAGCGTCGACCCGCTCACCAACTCCGTCGGCACCCAGGTCGCCGACTTCAAGCCGGTGACCACCGCAGACCTCACCCGCAACCTCACCCGCGGCGCGGCGCTCCGCGACCTGCCGCTGGTGGGGAAGGCCAGCCGGGGGCTGCCGGGGTGACAGACGGCCTCGGCCGGAAACCCGTCGCCCAGCCCCGGCCGGGGCTACGCTCAGCGCCGCTGGAAGGCGCCCGGCCAGGTGCGGCGCACCGCCCGGCCCGAGGCGATCGACGAACCGTCGCCGGAGGCGACACCGAACCGGAACCGTGCGGGGCCCCGTCCACAGAAGGACGGGGCCCCGCACGGTCGTTATGTGGTTGTCGGGCGGACGCCCAGGGCCCCTAGACGCCCATCGGGTGCCAGACCGTCTTGGTCTCCAGGAAGGCCAGCAGCCGGGCCGTCCCCGGGTCGGCGGTCCAGTCCACCGTCGACGGGCGCAGCACCCGCTTGAGGTTCTCGGCCGCCGCCGTCTCCAGGTCCTTCGCCAACGCGGCGTCCGCGCCCGCCAGGTCGAGGGCGTTGACGTCCTGGTGGGCGGCGAGCGGGGTCGCGATCTCGGCCGTGCGGCCCGAGAGGAGGTTGACCACACCGCCCGGGAGGTCGGAGGTGGCCAGCACCTCGGCCAGCGACAGCGCGGGCAGCGGCGCGTCCTCGGACGCCACCACGACCACCGTGTTGCCGGTGACGATCGCCGGGGCGATCACCGAGACCAGGCCGAGGAAGGACGACTCCTGGGGGGCCAGGACGGCGACCACGCCGGTCGGTTCGGGGGCGGAGAGGTTGAAGTACGGGCCGGCCACCGGGTTGGCGCCCCCGGCGATCTGGGCGACCTTGTCGGACCAGCCGGCGTACCAGACCCAGCGGTCGATCGCCGCGTTCACCTGCGCGGTGGCCTTGGCCTTCGACAGCCCCTCGGCGTCCGCGACCTCGGCGACGAACTGGGCGCGGCGGCCCTCCAGCATCTCGGCGACGCGGTAGAGGATCTGGCCGCGGTTGTAGGCGGTCGCGCCGGACCAGCCGCCGAACGCCTTGCGGGCGGCGACCACCGCGTCCCGGGCGTCCTTGCGGGAGGCCAGCGGCGCGTTGGCCAGCCATCCGCCCTTGGAGTCCGTCACCTCGTACACCCGCCCGCTCTCGGACCGGGGGAACTTCCCCCCGACGTACAGCTTGTAGGTCTTGAGCACGCTCAAGCGATCAACGGTATTCATCAGCGCTCGCCCTCCGGGCTCGACGGGGCGAGGTACGCCTCCAGACCGTGCCGGCCGCCCTCGCGGCCGAATCCGGACTCCTTGTAGCCGCCGAACGGCGAGGCCGGGTCGAACTTGTTGAACGTGTTGGACCAGATGACGCCCGCGCGCAGCCGGCTCGCCATCCACAGCATCCGCGAGCCCTTCTCCGTCCAGATGCCGGCCGACAGCCCGTACGGGGTGTTGTTGGCCTTCGCGACGGCCTCCTCCGGCGTGCGGAAGGTCAGTACGGACAGCACCGGGCCGAAGATCTCCTCGCGGGCGATCCGGTGCGCCTGGGTGACGCCCGTGAAGAGGGTCGGCGCGAACCAGTAGCCGGAGGTGGGGAGTTCACAGGACGGTGCCCAGCGCTCGGCGCCCTCGGCCTCGCCGGCGTCGGCCAGCGCGGTGATCCGGGCCAGCTGCTCGGCGGAGTTGATGGCGCCGATGTCGGTGTTCTTGTCGAGCGGGTCGCCCACGCGCAGGGTCTGCATGCGGCGCTTGAGGGCGTCCAGCAGCTCGTCCTGGACCGACTCCTGGACGAGGAGGCGGGAGCCGGCGCAGCAGACGTGGCCCTGGTTGAAGAAGATGCCGTTGACGATGCCCTCGACGGCCTGGTCGATCGGCGCGTCGTCGAAGACGATGTTCGCCGCCTTGCCGCCCAGCTCCAGCGTCAGCTTCTTGTCCGTGCCGGCGACCGTGCGGGCGATCGCCTTGCCGACCTCGGTGGAGCCGGTGAAGGCGACCTTGTTCACGTCCGGGTGGGCGACCAGCGTCGCGCCCGTGGAACCGTCCCCGGTGAGGATGTTGACGACGCCCTTGGGCAGGCCCGCCTGGCGGCAGACGTCCGCGAAGAACAGGGCGGAGAGCGGGGTGGTCTCGGCCGGCTTCAGCACGACCGTGTTGCCGGTCGCCAGCGCCGGGGCGATCTTCCACGCCAGCATCAGGAGGGGGAAGTTCCACGGGATGACCTGGCCCGCGACGCCCAGGGGGCGCGGGTTGCGGCCGTAGCCCGCGTGGTCGAGCTTGTCGGCCCAGCCCGCGTAGTAGAAGAAGTGCGCGGCGACCAGCGGGAGGTCGGCGTCCCGGGACTCACGGATCGGCTTGCCGTTGTCCAGCGACTCCAGCACCGCCAGCTCGCGCGAGCGCTCCTGGATGATCCGGGCGATCCGGAAGAGGTACTTGGCGCGCTCGGCGCCGGGCAGCGCGGACCACTTCTCGAACGCCTTGCGGGCGGCCTTCACCGCGCGGTCGACGTCGTCGGCGCTGGCCTGCGCGACCTCGGAGAGCACCTCCTCGGTGGCGGGGGAGACGGTCTTGAAGACCTTGCCGTCGGAGGCCGGGGCGAACTCGCCGTCGACGAACAGCCCGTAGGCCGGCGCGATGTCGACGACCGCGCGGGACTCGGGTGCGGGTGCGTAATCGAAGGTCATGGGTGCCTCAGTCCACCGTGACGTAGTCGGGGCCGGAGTAGCGGCCGGTGCTGAGCTTCTGGCGCTGCATCAGCAGGTCGTTCAGGAGGCTGGAGGCGCCGAAGCGGAACCAGTCGGCGGTCAGCCAGGGCTCGCCGAGCGTCTCGTTGACCATCACCAGGTACTTGATCGCGTCCTTGGTGGTGCGGATGCCGCCGGCCGGCTTCACGCCGACCTGGACACCGGTGGCGGCGTGGAAGTCGCGCACCGCCTCCAGCATCAGCAGCGTGACCGGCGGGGTGGCGTTGACCGCGACCTTGCCGGTCGAGGTCTTGATGAAGTCGGCGCCGGCCAGCATCGCCAGCCAGGAGACCCGGCGGACGTTGTCGTACGTCTGGAGCTCGCCGGTCTCGAAGATCACCTTGAGGTGGGCGGCACTGCCGTCCGGGCGCGCGCACGCCTCCTTGACGGCCTTGATCTCCTCGAAGACCTCCAGGTAGTGGCCGGAGAGGAAGGCTCCCCGGTCGATCACCATGTCGATCTCGTCGGCGCCGGCCGCGACCGCGTCGCGGGTGTCGGCCAGCTTCACCGGCAGCGCGGCGCGGCCGGCGGGGAAGGCGGTGGCGACGGACGCGACGTGGATGTCCGGAGCGCCGCCGCTCCGCAACGCCTCCTTGGCCGTGGCGACCATGTCGGGGTAGACGCAGATCGCCGCGACCCGGGGGGTGGTGCGGTCGGTGGGGTCGGGGTGGATGCCCTTGGCGCACAGTGCCCGGACCTTGCCGGGGGTGTCCGCGCCTTCGAGGGTCGTCAGGTCGATCATCGAGAGGGCGAGGTCGATGGCGTACGCCTTCGCCGTGGTCTTGATCGAGCGGGTGCCGAGGGTGGCGGCGCGAGCTTCCAGGCCGACCGCGTCGACGCCCGGGAGGCCGTGCAGGAAGCGGCGCAGCGCACCGTCGTCGGCGGTCACGTCCGCCATTGACGCCAGACGCCCCGCGGCTTCCTTGCCGTATGCGGGAACAGTGATGGGCATGGTCACGAGGGGAGCATATCTACGCGCGTAGCGCCATGTCATCCCCTCGAAGCGACCGAATCCGCCCTCGGACCCGAATGATGCCGTAACGCAATGTCCGACATCCGGACGGTCGGGCAGAATCGGCGGCATGACGAGCCAGGAACGGACCACCCCGCCCGCGCCGCAGTACGCCGAGCGCAGCTACCGCTCGCCGGCGGCCCTCGTCGGCGGTGTGCTGCTCCTGCTGCTCGCCCTCTGGCTCGGCGGCGACGCGCTGATCCGGGGCACCGGTCAGACCCGGCTCACCGCGGTGTTCGCGCTGCTGCTCGTGGTGCCGCTGGTCATCGCCTTCACCCTGCGGCCCCTGGTGCGGGCGGGGGAGGACCGGCTGACAATCCGCAACCCGTTCCGGACCATCGTCCTGCCGTGGGACGCGGTGGAGGACCTGCGGGCGTCGTTCTCCACCGAGGTGTTCGCCGGCGGCGGCAAGTACCAGCTGTGGGCCGTCCCGGTCTCCCTGCGGCAGCGCAAGAAGGCCAGCCGGCAGGCGATGCGCGGTGCCGCCTCGACCCGGCCCCGGTTCGGGCCGAACGCCGACGCGGGCGGCCCGGTGCCCCGCGCCATGGCCGACCAGACCCTCGACGAACTCCGCGAGATCAAGGAGCGGGCGGCGCGGCGGGAGGGCGCTCAGGGGGAGCCGGTGGTGCGGTGGGCGTACGAGGTCATCGCGCCGAGCGTGGTGGGGGCCGTCGGGCTTGCGGTGATGATCGTGCTGTGAGGGCGACCACGGCGACCAGCCGGGTGGCGGCTCAGGGGTAGCGGGGCAGTCCCTCCGTCGAGATCGTCCACTCGCCGATAGTGACGTCCTCGCCGTAGACGAAGTCCTTGCGGGTGGCGTAGCGGGGGCCATCGGGGGTGGAGTGGATGTCGGAGAGGACGGCTCCCTTCCCCTCGCGCGGATCGAAGACCGCATAGATGGGGATGTCGAGTAGTGGATAGTCCCGCATCTTGCTCACCCAGTCGTTGTCCGGGTTGGAGCGGGAGACGATCTCGACGGCGGCGATGAGGGTGCGGGGGTCGAAGGAGCCCTGGCCCTTCATCTCCTCCACGGCGATCACCATCACATCGGGATGCCGCATGATGCCTTCGAGCCCGTCCTCCACGTCGGGTGTGCCGGTGTATGCCCAGACCCCGTCCGGCATCTCGCGTTCCAGACGACGGCTGATCAGCCCCGCGGTGAACTCGTGGGGACGCCCCGGCGACATCATGTCGTGGACGATTCCTTCCTTGGTGATCTCGAATTTGCCGGGAATGCTGTCCTGCATCCGTTCGACGATTTCGCGCATCGCTCGGTACTCGGAGCTGCCGTTTCGTGCGCCATCCGGGGCGATGGTCATCGCGTGCGCTCCTCGTCTGTGCTCAGGTGCAAGGGTCGTCACGTTCATGCTAGGCGGCCTCTCTGTGGTTGGGTCGGCAGTCGCGGCAGTGCCCTGGTGCGGCTGAGCGGAAGGCACGGTCGCAGCCCTCGCAGTTCTGGAGTGGGTCGCGGCGGGTCACGACCGGGATGGCCGGTAGGGGCGGCGGCAGCAGCGCGGTGAGGCGGTGTGCGAGCAGACCGGCCGGGTGCTTCAGGTCGTCAGGAAGGCGTGCGGTCAGGGTGCGCCGCACGGCATCGGGGGCGGCTCCGCGCTCCAGCCAGGCCGCTGCGGCCGGGGCCAGGCGGTGCACCTCCCGTTCTGCGAGCAGAAGCCGGGGTTCGTGGTGGTGCAACTCCGCGAGGAGGGCGGCGGCGGTGCGGTGTCGCTCCGGGGCAGGGGTGCGCGGCTCGGGGAGCGGTTCCCGAGGTACGGGGACGGGCGTGGGCGCGGCGGGCCGGGTGGCTTCCGGCGTGGGTTCCGGGGCGGTCGGCGTCTGCTTCTGAGGTCGCTCGGGCGTGCGGGCCGGCCTGGGTGCGGGAGTGACCTTCGAACCCGGCTGGTTGTACGAGACCGTGCGGGTGACGACCTTGCCGCCGGGGAGACGTTCCCGGGTGCGCGCCAGGTAGCCGTGGGCCTCCAGCTCCCGCAGGGCGCCGGCGATGCGGTGCTCGCTCTCGGGGAAGCGGGCCGACAGGAACTTGATGCCGACCAGGGCGCCGACGGGCAGCGACTGGATGTGGACGGCGAGCCCGATCGCGAGGAGGGAGAGCTCGCGGTGCTGGGCGAGGTGGTTGCCGACGACCGTGTAGCAGGTGGTGTGCCGGGTGTTGACGTGGACGACACCGGATCGGGCGGTCGGGCGGGGAACGGGAGACGCGGCGCACGAGGGCGCGCTAGGGTGCTGCAAAGCCATCGGGAAGCTCCGTACTTCCTCGGTGGTCAGGCCCTCGCACCGGGATTGCCGTCCCGGCGGGGGCCGTCGCATGTCTGGAGTTGTCGTGGCGAGCATATGCCAGTGAACCCGCTGGAAATCCAGCCCAGTTGGCCGATGTCACCTGTGTGAGTGACGGGAGGCTGGAGGGGCCGGGAAGGGTATTTCCCCGGGTTGTTTCCCGGTCTCTTTAAGCCTTGATGTCGTGGCGCGCCGCGTCGTGGTCACCCGCGTCGTGCTGCGCCGGGTCGCGGCAGGTGCGATGCGGTGAACGGCGTGGTGAACGATGCGGTGACCAGGGTGATGTCCGCCCACACCGTTTTGCAGGGGACGGGCCCCGGGGTGACGCCCCAACGGTCGGCGAGCGCCCCGACGAGGAGCAACCCGCGGCCCGACTCGCTGTCGGCCGGGTGCTCCGGGTGCTCGGCGAGGACGGGCAGCCGCTCAGCACGGGCGTCGATCACCTCGATACGCAGTGTGTCGCCGCGCACGGTCAGCATGAGCCGGAAGTCCCGTCCCGCTACGCGCCCATGGAGTACGGCGTTGGCGGCGAGTTCGGCGATGACGTGGGCGGCGGTGTCCATGGAGAGCCCCCAGGAACGGAGTTGCTCGATGGCGAGCAGCCTGGCGAGCCGGGCACCTCGACGGGTGGCGGAGAGCTGGACCGCGAACTGCCGTGTGCGGGTGTCGGTTTGGGGGATTCCTCGGTTCATGTAACTCAGCGTGGCGATGCGTGCGTACCGTGAACAGCGGTGGCGCCCTTGCGTACGGAGACTGTCCCGGGCTTGTCCGGCGCTGTCCCGGCTGTCCGGAGTGACACCGCGGTGAGCTGGGGCGTTGACCAGGAACGGATCTCGGAGGTGGGCGCGGATGACCGTAGACGGCGAGGGCGTGGGGACCGGGGAGACCGGGGAGGCCGGGGCGGACGAGCCGGGCTGGGACGTCGATCCGGATGACGAGTCGGGGGCGGCGGTGGTCGCGACGGTCGGCCGCCAGCTCAAGGCGTGGCGCGAGGCGGCGGGAATGCGGGCCGCCGAGTTCGGGGCGGCGATCGGGTACGGGGAGGACCTGATCTACAAGGTGGAGGGCGGGCGGCGCATCCCCCGGCCGGAGTTCCTGGACAGGGCGGACGAGGTGCTGGGGGCGGGCGGGAAGCTGGCCGCGATGAAGCGGGATGTGGCGGAGGCCCGGTATCCGAAGAAGGTACGGGACTTGGCGAAGCTGGAGGCCAGGGCGGTCGAGTTGCTCGCGTACGGCGACCACAATCTGCATGGGCTGTTGCAGACGGATGACTATGCGCGGGCGCTCTTCGAGATGCGGCAGCCCGCGTACGAGCAGGATGAGATCGAAAGGGCAGTTGCTGCTCGCGCGGCCAGGCGGTCCATCTTCGAGCGGTCGCCTGCTCCTGCGCTGAGCTTTGTCCAGGAAGAGGTGACACTGCGCCGCCCCCTCGGAGGCAGAATGGTGCTACGGCGACAGCTCGAACGTCTCCTGGAGGTGGGGAAGTTGCGCAACGTCACGATCCAGGTCATGCCGACTGCCCGCGAGGAGCACGCCGGAATGCAGGGCGAGACGCAGGTGCTGAAGTTCGGGGACGGAACGGCGATGGGGCGTTCCGAGGGGGCCTTTGCGGGCCGTGCCATTTCCGATCCGAAGCAGCTCCGAATCCTTGAGCTGCGGTATGGCATGATCCGCTCCCAGGCTCTCACGCCTGGGGAGTCGCTGGCCTTCATCGAGCGAGTGCTGGGAGAGACATGATGCGCAAGGCATCTGCTGGGGACACTTCCAGGCTGCGGTGGTTCAAGAGCAGCTATAGCGACAGCAGCAACAGCAGCGAGTGCGTCGAGGTCGCGACCACCCCCGGCACGATCCATGTCCGTGACTCCAAGAACACCCAGGGCCCCCGCCTCGGCTTCACACCTGGCGCGTGGGCCGACTTCGTGACGTACATGGTCGGGCGCTGAAGACGACCGAACGCAACGCGCCCCGTCCCCGGTGAACCCGGGAGCGGGGCGCATGACGTAGAGCAGGAGTGGACGGGAATCCGTCAGATTCTGGCCGCCGTCGCCAGATCCCCCTTGATCGCGGCGAGCGTCCCCGCCGCCCGGCCCCGCGCCTCGGGCAGCGCGTCCGCCGACGCCACCGTCCGCACTCAGGGGCAAGGATCGTCGCGTTCATCCTGGGCGGCCTTTGTGCGGTCGGTTCGGCAGTCGCGGGGCTGGCGCGCCAGCTGGATCCGGCGGTACCCGTCAGGCACTCGGCGGGGGATAATCGCTCCATGGCCTCGCAGTCCTCACCCGCCGCTGCACCATCCACCGCCGATGTGCTGCGCCAGCGGTACGCCGACCGCCTGCCGGCATCCCTCAACGACCTCACCGGCCCCACTCACGGTCGCATCGAGCTGCCTCTGCACGTCGCATGGTCCGGCCTGCGCATCTACAACCTCGACCAGCCACGCCAGCGCATGAGCTACTACCGCACCGTCCTGGCCGAGGGACAGCACGACGACCTGACCGCCCTCCTCGACGAGGGCCTGCTCGTCTCGCTGTGGCCGGTGTTGCGCACGCTGGTCAGCCGGCACATCCGCGAAGTGTGGGAAGCCGCCTTCCCCGCCCTCGCCGACGGGACGTCTGCGGCCGCGTGAACCTCAGCGCACTCCACCGCCGGCTCCTGGCCGATGTGCTCGCCCTCGGCAGCCCCTACCCCTTGGTCATCACCGGCGGCTACGCCGTCCAGGCCCATGGACTGGTCGACCGCCTCAGCCAAGACCTCGACGTCGCCACCGAAAACCCCGCCCCCATGGCCGATATCGCCCGCACCCTCCAGGAGGGCCTGTCCGAGCGAGGCTGGCACGTCACGGTGATCAGCACCGACCCGCTCTCTGCCCGTCTCGTGGCCACCGACACCGACGGCGCGGCATGTGAGGTGGACATCCTCAAGGAAAACCTCTGGTCGCCGCCGCGCGATACCGAGTACGGCCCAGTCCTGTCACTGGACGATGTCATCGGCACCAAGGTCCGCGCCCTGGCCGACCGAGGCGCGGTCCGGGACCTCATCGACGTCCACGCCGCAGCCGAACACCGCACCCGTCCGGAACTCGAACGGCTCGGCCAACGCCACGGACGTGACACTTTCCGCCTCGACGACCTGCGCGACCGTCTGGCCGGCGCCGAGTGGTACGACGACGAGGAATTCGCCGCCTATGGCCTCACCCAGGACGCCATCACTGCCCTGAGGATCTGGGCCCAGCAATGGGCGAGCGACCTTGACGAGCGGCTGGTAGGGGAAACAGAGGCGTACGAGGACTGACCGCTTTCCGGTGCCGACGTGAAGAAGGCCCCCGAATTCGCCATCGTGCGGCCTTCTTCACGGTGGGGATGGGTTGCTGCGCGGTCAGGTGCCCGAGGGGAAGTGCCCGTTCTGTACGGTGGAGACGAAGGCGGACCAGCCGCCGGTCGGGAAGACGAGCACCGGGCCCTCAGGGGTCTTGCTGTCGCGGACGGGGACGACGGCGGGGAAAACGGGGGTTATTTCTATGCAGTTGCCGCCGTCGTGGTCGCTGTAGCTGCTCTTGATCCAGGTCGCCGTGCTGAGTTCGTGCTTGTCCATGCTGCCCGTACCCCTTCATCACGTCGCTGATCAGAGCGGCGGACTCGCGAGCTGACGGGATGTCCGCCGTGAGCACATCATAGGCTTGGCTATACCGTGTATAGGCAGCCGGATCGTTGGTGATATGGCGGAAAACGGCGGCAACCACTTAACGCGGTTGCCGCCGTTTTCCGCTGGCGGTTTGTCGAGGGAATCCGTCAGATCCCGGCCGCCGTCGCCAGATCCCCCTTGATCGCGGCGAGCGTCCCCGTCGCCCGGCCCCGGGCCTCGGGCAGCGCGTCCGCCGACGCCACCGGCACCACGACCTCCAGGTAGCACTTGAGCTTGGGCTCGGTGCCGCTGGGGCGGACGACGACGCGGGCGGACTCGATGCCGGCCTCCGGTGAGCCGGAGAGGTAGTAGCGCAGGCCGTCGGTCGGCGGCAGTGCCTCGCTGCCCTCGTTCAGGTCGTCGGCCCGGGTCACGGACAGGCCGGCCAGCGCGGTCGGCGGCTGCTCGCGCAGCCGGCGCATGGCGTCGGAGATCAGCGAGAGGTCCTCGACGCGGACCGAGAGCTGGTCGGTGGCGTGCAGCCCGAAGTCCACCGCGAGGTCGTCCAGCAGGTCGTCGAGGGTCCGGCCGGCCTCCTTGAGCTCGGCGGCCAGCTCCGCGACCAGCAGGGCCGCGGTGATGCCGTCCTTGTCGCGGACGCCCTCCGGGTCGACGCAGTAGCCGAGCGCCTCCTCGAAGGCGTACCGCAGACCGTCCACCCGGGCCAGCCACTTGAAGCCGGTCAGCGTCTCCTCGTACGGGAGCGTGGCGGCACCGGCGATCCGGGACATCAGTTGGGAGGAGACGATCGTGGTGGCGAAGGTGCCGGTGGCTCCCTTGCGGACCAGGTGGGCGGCGAGCAGCGCACCGACCTCGTCGCCGCGCAGCATCCGCCAGCCGTCCGGCGTACCGGGGGCCGGGACGGCGACGGCGCAGCGGTCCGCGTCCGGGTCGTTGGCGATGACGATGTCGACCTCACCCGCGCCCCGGGTGCGCGCGGTGGCGAACGCGAGGTCCATCGCGCCCGGCTCCTCCGGGTTGGGGAAGGCGACCGTCGGGAAGTCCGGGTCCGGCTCGGCCTGCTCGGCGACGACCGTCGGGGCCGGGAAACCGGCCCGGGCGAAGGCGGCGACGAGGGTGTCCCGGCCGACGCCGTGCATCGGCGTGTAGACGACGTTCAGGTCGCGGGGGGAGCCGGGGTACAGCACCGCGTCGGTACGCGCCAGATAGGCCGCCAGGACGGTGTCGTCGAGGGTCTCCCAGCCGGACTCGGGGCGCGGTACCTCGGCCAGCGTGCGGACCGCGGCGATCTCGGCCGCGATCTCGCCGTCCGCGGGCGGCACGATCTGCGAACCGTCGCCCAGGTAGACCTTGTAGCCGTTGTCCCGCGGCGGGTTGTGGCTGGCGGTCACCTCGACGCCGGCCACCGCACCCAGGTGCCTGATCGCGAACGCCAGGACGGGGGTGGGCAGCGGGCGCGGCAGCAGCGCGGCGCGCAGGCCCGCGCCGACCATCACGGCCGCCGTGTCCCGCGCGAAGTCGGCGCTCTTGTGGCGCGCGTCGTAGCCGATGACGACCAGGCCGGAGCCGTCGCCCTTGCCCTTGAGGTACGCGGCGAGGCCGGCCGCGGCCCGGATGACCACCGAGCGGTTCATCCGCATCGGGCCCGCGCCCAGCTCCCCGCGCAGCCCGGCGGTGCCGAACTGGAGGGTGCCGGCGAACCGGGCCGCCAGCTCGTCGGTGTCCTGGGCCTCGACGAGCCCGGCGAGCTCGTCCCGGGTCTCCGGGTCGGGGTCCTCGGCCAGCCATGCCCTGGCCCGGTTGATCAGCTCCGCGGGATCGGTAGCCACGTGGTTGCTCCTGCCTGGTGGGGGTGCGTCGCGGGGTGCGGTCGGGCGGTGCCCGACCCGCCCCGCCGACTGGGGCCTGTCCGGTGCGGCAGGCCTCAGATCTTGCTGAGGACCTGCCCGAGCAGGGTGCCCATACGGGACGCGGAGTCGCGGCCGGCCTGAAGCACCTCTTCGTGGTTGAGCGGTTCGCCCGTCATGCCCGCGGCGAGGTTGGTCACCAGCGACAGCCCGAGCACCTCGGCACCGGCCTCACGGGCCGCGATGGCCTCCAGGACGGTGGACATGCCGACCAGGTCCGCGCCCAGGGTGCGGATCATCTTGATCTCGGCCGGGGTCTCGTAGTGCGGGCCGGGGAACTGGACGTAGACGCCCTCTTCCAGGCTGGGGTCGATCTCCTTGCACAGCGCGCGCAGGCGCGGCGAGTACAGGTCGGTGAGGTCGACGAAGTTCGCGCCGACGATCGGGGAGGTGGCGGTGAGGTTCAGGTGGTCGCTGATGAGGACCGGCTGGCCGGGGCGCATGCCGTCGCGCAGGCCGCCGCAGCCGTTGGTGAGCACGACGGTCTTGCAGCCGGCGGCGACGGCGGTGCGGACGCCGTGCGCGACCGCGGCGACACCGCGGCCCTCGTAGTAGTGCGTACGGCCCAGGAAGACCAGGGCGCGCTTCTCGCCGATGCGGTAGGAGCGGATCTTGCCGCCGTGGCCGGCGACGGCCGGCGGCGGGAAGCCGGGCAGGTCGGTGACGGGGAATTCGTGCTCGGGCGCGCCCAGGGCCTCGGCGGCCGGGGCCCAGCCGGAGCCCATCACCAGGGCGACGTCGTGGGTCTCGGCGCCGGTCAGCTCGCGCAGGCGGGCAGCGGCGTCGGCGGCGGCGCCCTGCGGGTCGCGCGCGATGTCCGGGGTAACAGATGCGTTCACGCGGACGAGGGTAGCCGGTAATCCCCTACGCGCGTAGATGTCTCTGCTCACGGTGCTGGGATCGTTGCCTTGTGGCTTCCGCCAAACGGGTCCCGAGCGCGGGCGCCGGATTCCGGGGGCCGTGCTCAGCAGGGCCGCTTGCGGATCTCCATCACATAGTCGTGCGGCGCGCCGGCCGACTCCGCGGCGTCGGCGATCTCGCCCAGATAGCGGGCGGACGGCAGGCCGCCCTCGTAGCCGTTGAGGACGTAGATCCAGGCCGTCTCGTCGCCTTCGAGGGTGTGGACCCGTACCCGCATCCGCCGGTAGATCTCCATACCGACGCCCTCCCAGCGGTCCATGGACTCCTCGTCCATGGGGGCGATGTCGTAGAGCGCGACGAAGAGCTGGGAGTCCGGGTCCTCGACGACCGTCGCCAGGGCGCCTTCCCAGCCCATCTGCTCGCCGCCGAAGGTGAGCCGCCAGCCGTTGAGCCAGCCGGTGCCGCGCAGCGGTGAGTGCGGTGCGCGGCGGGACATCAGCCGCGCGTCGAGGTTGCCGGCGTACGCGGCGTAGAGCGACATGGTTCCGAGGGTACGGGAGGATGCCCGTCGGGCTCGTGGTACCGGAGGTTCGTATGACGAGGGGGGCGCGCGCCCGGCCGTGAATCCGCCCCCGGGCGAGAGCCATCCACGGGCGTGCGGGACAATGGAGGACGTGACTCGGATCGTGATCATCGGTGGCGGACCCGGCGGATACGAAGCGGCCCTGGTGGCCGCCTCCCTCGGCGCGGAGGTGACCGTCGTCGACTGCGACGGTCTGGGCGGGGCGTCGGTGCTCACCGACTGCGTGCCGTCGAAGACGCTGATCGCCACGGCCGAGGTGATGACCACCTTCGATTCGTCGTACGAAGAGCTCGGCATCATCGTCGAGGACGACACCCCGTACAACGAGCGGCCGGCCCGGGTCGTCGGTGTCGACCTCGGCAAGGTCAACCGACGGGTCAAGCGCCTCGCGCTCGCCCAGTCGCATGACATCACCGCTTCCGTGACCCGTGCCGGCGGCCGGGTGATGCGCGGCCGCGGCCGGTTGGAGCCGGGCCAGGCGCCGGACGGGTCGCGCAAGGTCACCGTCACCGCCGCCGACGGCACGTCCGAGGGCCTGATCGCGGACGCGGTGCTGATCGCCACCGGCGCCCACCCCCGGGAGATCCCGGACGCCCTCCCGGACGGCGAGCGGATCCTGAACTGGACGCAGGTCTACGACCTCGACGAGCTGCCCGAGGAGCTCATCGTGGTCGGTTCCGGCGTCACCGGCGCCGAGTTCGCCGGTGCCTACCAGGCGCTCGGCTCCCGCGTCACCCTCGTCTCCTCCCGTGACCGGGTGCTGCCCGGCGAGGACCCGGACGCCGCCGCCGTCCTGGAGGACGTCTTCCGCCGCCGCGGCATGAACGTGATGGCGCGCTCCCGGGCCCAGTCCGCCAAGCGGGTCGGCGACCGCGTCGAGGTCACCCTCGCCGACGGCCGGACGATCTCCGGTACGCACTGTCTGATGGCGGTCGGTTCGATCCCCAACACCGAGGGCATCGGTCTGGAGTCGGCCGGGGTCAGGATGACGGACTCCGGCCACGTCTGGACGGACAAGGTCTCCCGCACCACCGCCCCGGGCGTGTACGCGGCCGGTGACTGCACCGGCGTCTTCGCGCTGGCGTCGGTCGCCGCGATGCAGGGCCGGATCGCGATGTACCACTTCCTCGGTGACGCGGTGACCCCGCTGAACCTCAAGACCGTCTCCGCGAACGTCTTCACCGACCCGGAGATCGCCACCGTCGGCTACTCCCAGGCCGACGTCGACAGCGGCAGGATCGACGCCCGGGTCGTGAAGCTCCCGCTGCTGCGCAACCCGCGCGCCAAGATGCAGGGCATCCGGGACGGTTTCGTGAAGCTCTTCTGCCGCCCCGGTACCGGCATCGTGGTCGGCGGCGTGGTCGTTTCCCCGCGCGCCAGCGAGCTGATCCATCCCATCTCGATCGCGGTCGACAACAATCTGACCGTCGAGCAGATCGCCAGCGCCTTCACGGTCTACCCGTCGTTGTCCGGTTCGATCGCCGAGGTCGCCCGGCAGTTGCACAGCCGGAAGACCGGCGAGTAGGCGGGCACGAGTGGTACCCGGTCGGTGCGTGGGCGATCCGCGGCCGGCCGGGGGCGATTGAAAACTTTGTGCCCCCAATGAGCACTTGGGATGAAACGGTCCTGCATGCACCCGGTGGCCGGGCCGTGGTGACGGTCCGTCACTCTCAGTCCGGCATGGTGGCTGACCAGGGGTCAAGCCGGCGGTACCGCCCGGCAGTTCGACACGCGCGCGACATATGCGCTTCGCATACCACGTCACGGTGCGTGGTGTGAACGACTTCCGTTAATTGGTGCAACCTGCTGAAAACAGACGGTCGTTGGCGTTACTGTCAGTTTCGTGTTCGCTGCAGAACGTCGCCAATTGATCCTTGAAATGGTGCGCGCCAACGGGGCGGTATCGCTCCGGGAGCTCGCCCGCGTCGTCCAGACCTCCGAAGTAACCGTACGGCGGGACGTGCGGGCGCTGGAGGCAGAGGGACTGCTCGACCGCCGACACGGTGGAGCAGTCTTGCCGGGAGGTTTCACCCGCGAATCCGGATTCCCACAGAAATCCCATCTAGCGACCGCGGAGAAAACGGCCATCGCCGATCTCGCGGCCGGTTTCGTCGACGAGGGCGAGGCCATTGTCGTCGGTGCCGGAACGACCACCCAGGAGCTGGCCCGCCGGCTCGCCCGCGTCCCCGGACTCACCGTCGTCACCAACTCCCTGCTCGTCGCCCAGGCGTTGGCCCATGCCAACCGCGTCGAGGTGGTGATGACCGGAGGCACCCTGCGCGGCTCCAACTACGCACTGGTCGGCAGCGGCGCCGAACAGTCCCTCCAGGGACTGCGGGTCTCCCGGGCCTTCCTGTCGGGCAGCGGGCTGACCGCCGAACGCGGGCTGTCCACCTCCAACATGCTCTCCGCCAGCGTGGACCGGGCGCTCGTTCAGGCGGCCGGGGAGGTGGTGGTGCTCGCCGACCACACCAAGCTCGGCTCGGACACGATGTTCCAGACCGTGCCGACGGACGTGATCACCCGCCTGGTCACCGACGAGCCGCCGGGCCATGACGACCGGGCCGCTACGGAGCTCCAGGCGCTGGCCGACCAGGGCGTCCAGATCGCCGTCGCCGGCGGTTCGGGCGCCGGTCACGGGGCGGGACAGGCGGGCCTGGACGGCGCCGCCGGCGACCGCCGGGGCCCCCGGCGGGACGTGCCGCTGCCCGGTCAACGGCGCAGCCATGCGCCGGGCGGCGCGGCCGGTGCGCCGCAGCTCCGCTCGGCCGGCTCGCTCTCCGACACCGGCGGCCGGGTCGCGGACCTGGCACCCAGACGGCGCTGAGCGCACGGGGGGTGGGCGGGGGCCAGGGTCAGCAGGTCCCCGCCTTCAACCCGCTCAGGGTGAGGGTCAGCAGCCGGTCGGCGAGCTTCGGGTCGTCCGGCGACTCCTCGACGGCCAGTGCGATGCCGTTGGTCAGCTGCATCAGGTCGTGGATGTTCACATCGGGGCGTACGGCTCCGGCCTGCTGGGCGCGGGCCAGCAGTGCGCCGCCGGCCTCCCGCATCGGCACGCTGCACCTCGCCATCCCGGAGGTCTCGTCCGTCGACGCGGTCATCAGTGCGCGGGACAGTCCGCGGTAGGTGCTGGCGTGGGTGATGATCGCGCGCAGCCAGTCGACCAGTGCGGCGCACGGCTGCGGTGCGTCGGCCAGCTCCCTGGCGTAGGCGAGCAGGGCGTCCACCTCGCCCTGGAAGACCGCGCCCATCAGGGCGGTGCGGTTGGGGAAGTGCCGGTAGAGGGTGCCGATTCCGACGCCGGCGCGGCGCGCGATGTCCTCCAGCGAGGTGTCCGTGCCGTGTTCGATGAAGGCCGTCCGGGCCTCGGTCAGCAGCCGTTCGTAGTTGCGGCGCGCATCGGCCCGCATCGGGCGTGCGTCCTGGGTCCGCACCGGTACGGTCGCCATCGGCTCCCGCGCCGTCTGCCGCTGCCCTGCCGTCTCGGTCGCCATCGCCGTCCTCCCTCGACCCGGCCGGTTGCGCCGGTGGCTCCAGGATGCCATTGCCTGATGAGCCGCTGTCCCGGTGCGGTGCGCAAGGATTACTGGAGATACCCTCCGGTTGGCTCGGCGTGGCCCCCGCGGCCGTGCCGGTGGCCGGTCGGCGCACTGCGCGTGAAGTCCCGGCGTATCGCAGTGGTCGCGCGGCCGAACACCTTTCCCCGGCCGCAACGTCGGGCTCTCAAGAGACATCAAACCTGGCGCAAAGAGGTCTTCCGGGGTCTTCCGGAGGGCTTGGGATACGCCGTGGAAGCCGACCGGGGGAACGGACCACGGCGCGGAGTACTGGGGAAGACGTCATGGGACTGACCAGCCGGTCGCTGTTGTACGCCATGGCCGCGGTCGCCGTGGTCTGCGTAGGACTCACGCTCTGGCTGTGGCCACGGTTCGCCGGCCGCGGGCCGCGGGCGATACTGGGCCGGCTCGGCTCGATCGCCGCGACCCAACTGGCCGTCGTGGCGGCGCTCGGCCTGGCGGTGAACGCCAACTTCCAGTTCTACGCCTCCTGGCACGAGCTGCTCGGCCTCTACGACGACGCGCCGGCCGCGGTCGGCAAGTGGGGCAACGAAGGGTCGGCCGGACCGGCCGGCGACCCGTCGAAGGGCCTGGTGCAGGCCTCCGGCCCGGACGGCCTGGACAAGGTGCACGGCCTGCCGAAGGGCCCGCCGGAGCAGAACGGCAAGGTCGAGTCGGTGCGGATCGTCGGCAAGCGGACCCGGGCCGTGGATCCGGCGTACGTGTACCTGCCGCCGCAGTACTTCCAGCCGCAGTACGCCCGTCAGCGCTTCCCCGTGATCGTCGCGCTGAGCGGCTACCCGGGCGGCACGTTCCTGCTGGGCCAGCACCTGCGGCTGCCGCAGACCGCCGCCGGGCTGATCCGGGCCGGCCGGATGCAGCCGACCGTCATCGTCATGCTGCGGCCCACCATCGCCCCGCCGCGCGACACCCAGTGCGTCGACGTGCCCGGCGGCCCGCAGGCCGAGACGTTCTTCGCCCGCGACGTGCCGGACGCGTTGCGCTCGCGCTACCGCGTCGGCCACGACCCCGGCGGCTGGGGCCTGCTCGGCTACTCGTCGGGCGGCAGCTGCGCCCTCCAGCTGACCATGCGGCACGACCGTACGTACACCGTGGCGGCCGCCCTCTCGCCCGACTACAAGGTCAGCAACGACCCGACGACCGGCAACCTCTTCGGCGACGGCCGGGACCGGGTGCGCCGCCGCCAGGAGCACGACCTGATGTGGCGTCTTGCGCACCTGCCCGCCCCGCAGGTGAACGTCCTGGTGGGCACCAGCCGCACCGGCGAGAAGAACTACCCGGCCGCCAAGGCCTTCCTGGCCGCGGTCAAACCGCCGATGAAGGCGGACGCGATCGTTCTCGACCACGGCAGCCACAACTTCGCCACCTGGCGGCGGGAGCTGCCCGCCGCGCTCCAGTGGATGGACAAGCAGCTGACGTTCCCCGAGGACGTGGTGGGGAACTCGTGACGGCGAACGCCCGAGGGGCCTTTCGGCGATGTGCCGAAAGGCCCCTCGGGCGATTGCGTGGCTGCGGTCAGTCCTTGATCTCGCAGATCACCGCGCCGGACGTGAGCGCGGCGCCGACCTCGGCGGTCAGGCCCTTGATGGTGCCGGAGCGGTGCGCGTTCAGCGGCTGCTCCATCTTCATGGCCTCCAGGACCACGACCAGCTCGCCCTCGGTGACCTGCTGGCCCTCCTCGACGGCGACCTTGACGATGGTGCCCTGCATCGGGGAGGCGAGCGCGTCGCCGGAGGCGGCGCTGGAGGACTTCTTGGCGGCCTTGCGCTTGGGCTTGGCACCGCCGGCGACCGCGGCACGCGCCAGCGGCATGCCGAGCGAGGACGGCAGCGAGACCTCCAGCCGCTTGCCGCCGACCTCGACGACGACCGTCTCGCGGGCGTCCGCCTCGGACTCCTCCGCGCCGGGCGCGGCGAACGGCGGGATCTCGTTGGCGAACTCGGTCTCGATCCAGCGGGTGTGGACCGTGAACGGGTCGGCGGAGCCGGTGAGTTCGGGGGCGAACGCCGGGTCCTTGACGACCACGCGGTGGAACGGGATGGCGGTGGCCATGCCCTCGACGGTGAACTCGGCAAGCGCACGGCCGGCGCGCTGAAGGGCCTGCTCGCGGGTGGCGCCGGTGACGACCAGCTTGGCCAGCAGCGAGTCCCAGGCGGGGCCGATGACCGAGCCGGACTCGACGCCCGCGTCGAGGCGGACGCCGGGGCCGGTCGGCGCGTCGAACCGGGTGACCGTGCCGGGCGCCGGGAGGAAGTTGCGGCCCGGGTCCTCACCGTTGATGCGGAACTCGAAGGAGTGACCCCGGACGGCCGGGTCGCCGTAGCCGAGCTCCTCGCCGTCGGCGATCCGGAACATCTCGCGGACCAGGTCGAGGCCGGTGACCTCCTCGGTGACCGGGTGCTCGACCTGGAGGCGGGTGTTGACCTCCAGGAAGGAGATGGTGCCGTCCTGGCCGACGAGGAACTCGCAGGTGCCGGCGCCCTCGTAGCCGGCCTCCTTGAGGATGGCCTTGGACGCGCGGTACAGCTCGGCGTTCTGCTCATCGGTCAGGAAGGGCGCGGGCGCCTCCTCCACCAGCTTCTGGTGACGTCGCTGAAGGGAGCAGTCACGGGTGGAGACGACGACCACGTTGCCGTGCTTGTCGGCCAGGCACTGGGTCTCGACGTGCCGCGGACGGTCCAGGTAGCGCTCGACGAAGCACTCGCCGCGACCGAAGGCGGCGACCGCCTCGCGGACGGCCGAGTCGTACAGCTCGGGGACCTCGTCGAGGGTGCGGGCGACCTTCAGGCCGCGGCCGCCGCCACCGAAGGCCGCCTTGATCGCGATCGGCAGGCCGTTCTCCTTGGCGAAGGCCACGACCTCCTCCGCGCCGGAGACCGGGTCGGGGGTGCCGGCGACCAGCGGCGCACCGGCGCGCTGGGCGATGTGCCGCGCCGCGACCTTGTCGCCGAGGTCGCGGATGGCCTGCGGGGGCGGGCCGATCCAGGTCAGTCCGGCGTCCAGGACGGCCTGCGCGAAGTCGGCGTTCTCGGAGAGGAAGCCGTAGCCGGGGTGGATGGCGTCCGCGCCCGAATCGGCGGCAGCGGCCAGGACCTTGGCGATGTCCAGGTAGCTGGTGGCAGGAGTGTCACCGCCCAGGGCGTACGCCTCGTCGGCCGCACGTACGTGCAGGGCGTCCCGGTCGGGGTCGGCGTAGACAGCGACGCTGCCGATCCCGGCGTCCCGGCATGCACGGGCAACGCGAACAGCGATTTCGCCACGGTTGGCGATGAGCACCTTGCGCACGATGGGGGTCCTTCCTTGGCGCTTCGCCGCAACAATAGGGATGCGGCGATTTTAGGGACTGGCGACACCGCATGCCGACCCGTTCCCTGGGGTGACCTTTCCCACACGGAGTGTGCCCGGGGCGCCAGTGAGGGGCCTAAGTCCCCTGGTATCCCAGGGTAGGCCCGGATTCCCGGGCTCCGGCGCCGGACCCCGTGTGGCCTAGGTCTCGAACATCGCACTTCCAGCGGATCGTCAATTCTTTGTGGAGTCCCTACGAATGGGCGAAGGAAACTTTGCGGGCGGCTCGGTCCGTCGGCGCGCCGTCGGACTCCCGCCCGCGCCCTTTCGTGCCCACACGTGCAGACCCCTTGCCCCGGCTATTACCCATTAGTAGCGTGCGCGATGCCCTTCCCGTGCCGGGGACGGCAGCTGTACTTCGGGTAGCAGGCGTGCATGGGTCACGGGCGGAAGTGGGTGGACGTGGTGGCGCGACGACCGGTGGCCTTGGCCGCGGCGGTGGTACTGATCCTGGAGGCGTGCGGGATCGTGCTGCTCAACTGGATCATGAGCATCGTCGTGGACAAGCAGCAGATGTCCCTGGCCGGGTTGGAGCCCGGCGCGATGTCCACCGGCTCGTGGGTGGCCGGCGGCCTCTTCGGCCTCTACCTCCTCTTCTGCGCCGTCCTGCTGATCCGCACCGCACTGCGCGACCGGGCGCCCGGCGGCCTCGGCCGGATCGTCCTCATCAGCGCCGCGGTGGTGCACGGGCTGGTGGGGGCGTTCTCCATCGGCCTGGTCGGCTGGGGCGCGTTCCTGGCGATGATGGTGGTGCTGGGGCTGATCGTGCTGACGCTGGTGGCGTACGGGGACGAGCGGGCGCACGACGGCGGGGAGCCGGCCGCGAGCGGTCCCCCGAACGGCCCGCAGCCGGCGGCGCCGGGCGCCGTCTGATCCGTCCGGGCGCCGTCCGATCCGGACCGGCAGCGTGCCGGTCCGTGCCCGAACTCCCCGTTCCCGGCTGCTATTCGACGTGCGCAGGGAGGCGCCGGTTGCGGGTGCCGGCGGACCGGTGCGCGGCTGCCCGCGCCCCGGACCCGCGGTCCCTCAGCCCTTCACCGGTGCGTGCTCCCGCAGCACCTCCATGAACGCCCGCATCCACTCCGGGTGGTCGTTCCAGGCGCGGGCCGAGACCATCTTGCCGTCGACCACCGCCGAGCCGTCGACGAAGACGCCGCCGCCCATCTCGACGTCCGGGGCGCAGGCCGGGTAGGCCGCGGTGCGGCGGCCCTTGAGGACGCCGAGGGGGGCCAGGGAGACGGCCGCGTGGCAGATGTGGGCCACGGGCTTGTCGGCGTCGAAGAAGTGGGTGACGACCCGGCGGTAGTCGGCGTCGTTGCGGAGGTACTCGGGGCCCCGGCCGCCGGGGAGGACCAGTGCCGCGTACTCGTCGGGGTCGACCTCGGACAGCGCGAGGTCGGACGGCCAGGAGTGCCCCTCGCGCTCGATGTAGGTGTCGAAGGCGTCCACGAAGTCGTGCACGACGAAGTGCAGCTTCTTGCGGGACGGGGCGGCGACCCGCAGCTCGTAGCCCTCCTCCAGCAGCCGCTGGTACGGGTAGAAGAACTCCAGGTCCTCGGTGGCGTCGCCGGCGATGAGCAGGATCTTGGGCATGCGGCGTACTCCTCGTGGTCGCAGCAACCGGTCTGATCGGGGTGATCGGGCCGTATCGGATCAATCGGTTCCCCGCTCGGTGACCCGGAATGCGTCGCCCACTGCCGGTTTTCCGCCGCCGGCCCCGCGTGCGGTCGGGCCGCGATCCGGCCGCCCGGCGCCGGACGCCGTGCGGTCCGGGCCCGGGCGATGCCGCCGTGAGACGCTGAGGTTCAGGTCCAGAGGTCGGTGATGGCCACGTCGAGGTCCGCGAGCAGGCGGCGCAGCAGCGGCAGGGACAGGCCGATGACGTTGCCGGGGTCGCCGTCGATGCCGTCGATGAACGGGGCGGAGCGGCCGTCGAGGGTGAAGGCTCCGGCGACGAAGAGCGGTTCGCCGCTCTCGACGTAGGCGGCGATCTCGGCGTCGGTGGGCTCGCCGAAGCGGACCGTGGTCGAGGCGGTCGCGGCGACCTGCCGGCCGTTGGCGGTGTCGATGACGCAGTGGCCGGTCCGGAGGATGCCACTGCGGCCGCGCATGGACTTCCAGCGGGCGGTGGCGTCCTCGGCGTCGTCCGGCTTGCCGAGCGCCCGGCCGTCCAGCTCCAGGACCGAGTCGCAGCCGATGACCAGCGCGCCCGCGGCCTCCGGGCGGGCGGCGACCGCGGCGGCCTTCGCCTCGGCGAGGACGCGGGCCAGCTCACCGGGCGTACCGGCGGTCAGGGCGTCCTCGTCGACACCGCTGACGATGACCTCGGGCGCCAGACCGGCCTGGCGCAGCAGGGCAAGCCGCGCGGGGGACTGGGAGGCGAGGACGAGACGGTGGGGGCGGGGCTCTTCGGTCATGACCGCCATCGTACGGAGCCGCGGGCGGTGCGGGTGGCCGGGCTGCCGGTTCCGACTACTTGTTGAGGACGGCCTCCATGACCTGCTTGGCGATGGGGCCGCCGAGCTTGCCGCCGGCGATCTCGGCACGGGGGATGTCCATGTCCTTGGGGTCGACGAACACCGCGACCGCCACCGGGGAGGAGCCGTCGCTCTGCTTGGCGTAGGAGACGAACCAGGCGTAGGGGCGCTCGTCGTTGACGTTCGCGCCGTGCTGGGCGGTGCCGGTCTTGCCGCCGACCGTCACCCCGTCGATCTTGGCCTTGGAGGCGGTGCCCTCGTTGACGGTGTACTCCATCATCTCCTGCACCTTCTTCGCGGTGTCGGCGGAGACGGCCTGGGACTTCAGCTTCGGCTCGAACTTCTGGATCGTCGACAGGTCAGGGCCGCGCAGTTCGTCGACGATGTGCGGCATCATCAGCTTGCCGTCGTTGGCCAGCGCCGCGACCACCGTCGCCATCTGCATCGGGGTGCTGGTCAGGCTGCCCTGGCCCATGCCGGTCAGTGCGGTCTGCGGCTTGTCGAGCTTGTCGGGGTAGAGGCTCTTGGTGGCCAGCAGGTCCCCGAGCTCGTCGTCGTAGATGTCGGAGTTGAAGCCGAACTTCTCGGCGGTCTCGCGCATCTTGTCCTTGCCGACCTTCAGCGCGGTGTCCAGGAAGACGTTGTTGCACGACCACTGCATGCCGGTCTTGAGGGAGGCCTTGTCGCAGGGGGCGCCGGCCACGTCATTGCCGATCTTGGTGGTGCTCAGCGGCAGTTGGTACGGGGCGGGGGCGCCGGACGAGGCGTCGATGTCGGTGACCACGCCGTGCTCCAGGGCGGCCGCCGCGGTGAGGATCTTGAAGGTGGAGCCGGGGGCGTAGGTCTCGCGCAGGGCCCGGTTGCTCAGCGGCTTGGTCTTGTCGGCGTCCAGCTCCTTGAACTTCCGGCCCTCGGCGCCGGAGATGCCGGCGAAGACCGACGGGTCGTAGGAGGGGGTGGAGGCCAGCGCGAGGACCCGGCCGTTGCGCGGGTCGAGGGCGACCACCGCGCCCTTGGCGTTGAGGTCCGTCAGCCCCTTGTACGCGGCCTTCTGCGCCTTGGGGTCGATGGTGGTGATCACATCGCCGCCGCGCGGCTTCTCGCCGGTCAGGATGTCCTTGGCGCGCTTGAGGGCGAGCTTGTCGTCCTTGCCGGAGAGCAGCTTGTTGTAGATGCCTTCCAGAAAGGTGGTGCCCTGGGCCTGCGAGGCGAAGCCGGTGACCGGGGCGTACATCGCGCCGTCCTTGTACGTCCGCTTGTACTTGAAGTCGCCGGAGGTGGCCACCGAGCCGGTGATCGGCTTGCCGTCGACGATGATGTTGCCGCGCGGGTAGGAGAACGCCTCGATCTTGACGCGGCGGTTGTTGGGGTCGTTGGCGAGATCGTCGCCCTGGACGAACTGGACCCAGGTCGCGCGCACCAGCAGGGCCAGCACCAGCGCCCCGCAGAAGACGGCTATATGCCTCAGCGGCCTGTTCATCGTTCTCCCACTCCCCACCGGCAGCGCCGGGCGCGCGGCTCGCGTCCGAATTGCGCTCTTCGAGAGTGAAAGATGTCGTTCCGGCGACTGTGGTTGCAGAGGAGAGCTGTGAGCGTTACCTCCCCGGAAGGCTCGCGTCTCGGGAACTTCCCACGTCGCGCGCCTACGGGACCGGGAACCTCCCCGAGAGCAGGAACATCAGCAGCACCGCGGCCACGGCCAGCACGATGCCCAGCCGGCGGAGCTTGGCCTGCACATCGCGCAGCTCCTCGGGCGGCTCATCGGGCGGATCTGACCACAGCATGTATCGATCCTGTGCCCGCCGCGCGCGCGGCGCCTGAGTACGCGTACTCAGGCGCCGGGGAACGAAGGACTAGTCATTGCATCATGCACCGACCTGGCGGACGGCGTGGTGCACGGAGCCGGCCGGGTCAGCGCGGCCAGTAACTCGTCCGCCAGGCCCGCGGCCCCGGGTGCGGCAGCCGCGCCCGCGCCGGAATGGTGGACGCCGGGTCCGACCACTCGCTGCCGCGCTCCGGGCTCCCGGGGGCGACGGCGGCGCCCGCCGCCGCCCGCGCCTGCACCACCGCCAGTGCGGCGGCCAACTCCTCAGGGGTGGGGTTGCCCCGTACGACCTTGATCATCGAGAAGGCTCCTTTACTGAACCCTGTGCGGGACCTTCGGGGTTGCTGCCGGTCAGAGCGGGATGTTGCCGTGCTTCTTCGGGGGCAGGGCCTCCCGCTTGTTGCGCAGCGCGCGCAGCCCGCGGACGATGTGCCGGCGCGTCTCCGACGGCATGATCACCGCGTCGACGTAGCCGCGCTCGGCCGCCACGTACGGGTTCAGCAGGGCGTCCTCGTACTCCTGGATCAGCTCCTGGCGCCGTGCGTCCTGCGCGGCCGGGTCCTCGATCTCGGCCAGCGAGCGGCGGTGCAGGATGTTGACCGCGCCCTGCGCGCCCATGACGGCGATCTGGGCGGTCGGCCAGGCGAGGTTGAGGTCCGCACCCAGGTGCTTGGAGCCCATGACGTCGTAGGCACCGCCGAACGCCTTGCGGGTGATCACCGTGATCAGCGGGACCGTCGCCTCCGCGTACGCGTAGATCAGCTTGGCGCCGCGCCGGATGATCCCGTCGTACTCCTGGTCCGTGCCGGGCAGGAAGCCGGGCACGTCGACGAAGGTCAGCACCGGGATGTTGTAGGCGTCGCAGGTCCGCACGAAGCGGGCGGCCTTCTCGCTCGCCTTGATGTCCAGCGTGCCCGCGAACTGCATCGGCTGGTTGGCCACCACGCCGACCGAGTGGCCCTCGACCCGCCCGAAGCCGGTGACGATGTTCGGCGCGAACAGCGCCTGGGTCTCGAAGAATTCACCGTCGTCCAGGATGTGCTCGACCGCCGTGATCATGTCGTACGGCTGGTTCGCCGAGTCCGGGACGAGGGCGTCCAACTCGCGGTCGTACTCCGAGGTCTCCAGGTCCGCCTCCTCGGGGAAGACGGGCGGCTCGGAGAGGTTGTTGGACGGCAGGTAGGACAGCAGGCCCTTGACGTAGTCGATGGCGTCCTTCTCGTCCCCCGCCATGTGGTGCGCCACACCCGACGTGGTGTTGTGGGTGCGCGCGCCGCCCAGCTCCTCGAAGCCCACGTCCTCGCCGGTGACGGTCTTGATGACGTCCGGTCCGGTGATGAACATGTGCGAGGTCTGGTCGACCATGACCGTGAAGTCGGTGATCGCGGGGGAGTAGACCGCGCCGCCCGCGCACGGGCCGACGATCAGGCTGATCTGCGGGATCACGCCCGAGGCATGGGTGTTGCGGCGGAAGATCTCGCCGTACATGCCCAGCGAGACCACGCCCTCCTGGATGCGCGCGCCGCCGGAGTCGTTGATGCCGACGACCGGGCAGCCGGTCTTCAGGGCGAAGTCCATCACCTTGACGATCTTCTCGCCGAAGACGCCGCCGAGCGCCCCGCCGAAGACCGTGAAGTCCTGCGAGAACACGGCGACCGGGCGGCCGTCGACCGTGCCGTAGCCGGTCACCACGCCGTCGCCGTACGGGCGGCTGCGCTCCATCCCGAAGTTGGTCGACCGGTGCCGGGCGAACTCGTCCAGCTCGACGAACGAGCCTTCGTCCAGCAGCAGATCGATGCGCTCACGCGCCGTCAGCTTGCCCTTGGCGTGCTGCTTCTCCACCGCCCGGGCGGATCCGGCGTGCGTGGCTTCGTCGACCCGTCGCTGAAGATCCGCCAGCTTGCCCGCGGTGGTGTGGATGTTTGCTTCCGGCTCGGACATCGGGATGCGGCTCCTGCTCGTCCTGGACTGTGCTCGTACTGAGGGAGGTACGGGCTCGTACTGAGGGGTACGGGTATGGAAGGCCGTACAGGTACTGAGAGTCATACGGATTGGCTACCGCTTCGTAGCGTATCGGCGGGACTGCTCAGCGGCACTGCGTCGTTGACCACACCTAGGCTGGTCCCATGACGCCTCAACCACCGGGAAACCGGGACAAAGATGCCGGCCGCTGGAGCGATCTGGGCCGTCCCCCGCTGAACGTCACCGCGCTGCGCCGTGCGCTGGTGCGCCCCGGCAGCCTCTGGAGCGCCGTCGACGTCGTCCCCACCACCGGCTCCACCAACACCGATCTGGCGGACCGGGTGGCCGGGGGCGAGCCGGAGGGCGCCGTCCTGGTGGCGGAGGAGCAGACGGCGGGCCGCGGCCGCCTCGACCGGACCTGGTCGGCGCCGCCGCGCTCGGGCCTCTTCTTCTCCGTCTACCTCACCCCCCGCGTCCCCGTGTCGCGTTGGGGCTGGCTCCCGCTGCTCGCCGGCGTCGCCACCGCCACCGCCCTGTCCCGCACGGCCGGCGTCGACACCGCACTCAAGTGGCCCAACGACGTCCTGGTGACGATCGGTGACGAGGAGCGCAAGACCGGCGGCATCCTCGCCGAACGCGCCGGCGACGGCGTGGTCATCGGCATCGGGCTGAACGTCAGCCTGACCGCCGAGGAACTCCCGGTCCCCACCGCGGGCTCGCTGGCCCTCGCCGGCGCCGTCACCACCGACCGTGACCCGCTGCTGCGCGCCGTGCTGCGCTCCCTGGAGCGCTGGTACGGCGAATGGCAGACCGCCGACGGCGACCCGGCCGCCAGTGGCCTCCAGGCGACCTACGCGGTGGGCTGCGCCACCCTGGGCCGCTCGGTGCGCGCCGAACTCCCCGGGGACCGGCAGATCGTCGGTGAGGCGGTCGCCATCGACGGTGACGGCCGCCTCGTCCTGGCCACCGCGGACGGCGTGCAGGAGCCGGTCGGGGCGGGCGACATCATCCATCTGCGCCCGGCCGGAGGGGACGGCACCGGACGCCCGAAGTGACGCGCTGAGAGGGCTCACGATCCCGGCGACGGGCCCTGTATCCACCGAAACCGCCCACGGCTCCGCCCCGGCTCGGCACGACGTACCCGCGACGGGAGAGTGAGCCAGAGCACACCTGCCGTATCGTTGAGGCGGTCCGCCAGGGAGCGGACCACCGGCGAGCAGTGATCGGAAGGGCAGTGCGCACGGATCGGACAGGGAGCGGCCGGTGACCGCCGACGACTCGGGCGCCGGCCCGCGCGACGTGGACATCGAGGACGAGGCCGTGGGCGACGCCCCCGAAGGCGACCCGCCGGTGGACGGCGACGAGGGCGAGAACAGCATCGCGGTCCGTCTGGAACAACTCATCCTCGGCGCCGACCGCCGCTACACGCCGTTCCAGGCGGCCCGCAGCGCCGGCGTGTCGATGGACCTCGCGGCGCGCTTCTGGCGGGCCATGGGCTTCGCCGACATCGGCCAGGTCAAGGCCCTCACCGAGGCCGATGTGCTGGCCCTGCGCCGGCTCGCCGGTCTGGTCGAGGCCGGGCTGCTCAGCGAGGCGATGGCCGTACAGGTCGCGCGCTCCACGGGCCAGACCACCGCCCGCCTCGCCGACTGGCAGATCGACTCCTTCCTGGAGGGCCTCACCGAGCCCCAGGACTCCGGCCTGACCCGCACGGAGATCACCTACCCGCTGGTCGAGCTGCTCCTGCCGGAGCTGGAGGAGTTCCTGGTCTACGTCTGGCGGCGCCAGCTCGCCGCCGCCACCGGCCGGGTCGTGCAGGCCCAGGACGACGCCGAGATGGTCGACCGCCGGCTCGCCGTCGGCTTCGCCGACCTGGTGGGCTTCACCCGGTTGACCCGTCGCCTGGAGGAGGAGGAACTGGGCGAGCTGGTCGAGGCGTTCGAGACCACCGCCGCCGACCTGGTGGCCGCGCACGGCGGCCGGCTCATCAAGACCCTCGGCGACGAGGTCCTCTTCGCCGCCGACGACGCCGGCATCGCCGCCGAGATCGCGCTGCGGCTGATCGAGACGATGGCCCACGACGAGACGATGCCGGAGCTGCGGGTCGGCATCGCCTTCGGCACGGTCACGACCCGGATGGGCGATGTCTTCGGTACCACCGTCAACCTGGCCAGCCGGCTGACCTCCATAGCGCCCAAGGACACCGTGCTGGTGGACGAGGCGTTCGCGGAGGAGCTCGGGCGGACCGGCGAGGCCCCGGTGTCCGAGGCGGACGCCGCGGCCGCGCAGAAGGCCGCCGAGGAGGGCACCGGCGCCGCGCCGCCGTCGTACCGCTTCGCGCTGCAACCGATGTGGCAGCGGCCGGTGCGCGGCCTGGGTGTGGTGGAGCCGTGGCTGCTGACCCGGCGCGAGTGACGGGCCGCCGGCGCGGAGCCGGCCGGTCCCGTCCTGTCGCTGCGGGCGTCGACCTGACATGATCCCCACCAGCGTGGTCAACGTTCGTTAACAGGGGCACCTGGGAGGGCTTTATGCAGCGGTTCGGCACGGACGCATGGGTCGGGATCGAGCGCCACGGCTTCGTCGCGGAGCTGGTCATGGACCGCCCCAAGGCCATGAACGCGGTCTCCACGGCGATGGCCGACGCCCTGTCCGAGGCCTGCGCCGCGCTGGCCGCGGACCGCACCGTACGGGCGGTGGTCCTCACCTCCACCCATGAGCGGGCGTTCTGCGTGGGCGCCGACCTCAAGGAGCGCAACTCCTTCACCGACGCCGACCTGATGCGTCAGCGCCCGCGCACCCGGGCCGCCTACACCGGCGTCCTGGAGCTGCCGATGCCCACCCTCGCCGCGGTGCACGGGTTCGCGCTGGGCGGCGGCTTCGAGCTGGCGCTGGCCTGCGACCTGATCGTTGCGGACGGCACCGCGGTGGTCGGCCTGCCGGAGGTGTCGGTGGGGGTGATCCCCGGCGGTGGGGGCACCCAGCTGCTGCCGCGCCGGGTGGGCGCGGCGCGCGCCGCCGAGCTGGTGTTCACCGCGCGGCGGGTGCCGGCGGCCGAGGCCGCGGAGCTGGGTCTGGTCGACCGGGTGGTGGCGGACGGGCAGGACCGGGCCGAGGCGCTGGAACTGGCGGCCGCCATCGCCCGTAACTCGCCGGTGGGGCTGCGCGCCGCCAAGCGCGCGATGCGCCTGGGCCACGGCCTCGACCTGCGGGCCGGTCTGGAGCTGGAGGACGGCGCCTGGCGCAGTGTGGCCTTCTCCGGTGACCGGGCGGAGGGCGTGGCGGCGTTCAACGAGAAGCGGGATCCGGAGTGGCCCGGTGAGTGACGCGGTCATCACCGCCCGCCGGCCGGCCAGTTGGTCACGTACCGTAGTCGTCTCGTCATCGGTCTCGGAATCGGCGCTCACCAGCCGCGACGCACATAACGCCCCGGTGTCAATCCCACGCTGAAAGGGGCGAAAGGGGTTAAACATTCCTACGCTGTAGTACGGAGCGTGCTCACGGTGACGGAATGTGAGGATCCGGTGACGGGCGAGGGCGATGTGCGGCTGCGGGCCGTGGTGGAGCTGGCGCAGGCGATGGCGGCCGCGCACACTCCGCGCGAATCGGCGCACGCCGCGGCGCAGGGCGTGCGCCAGGCCCTGGGCGGTTCCTTCGCGGCGATCTCGAAGTGGGAGCGCGAGCTGGGGAAGCTGCGGGTGCTGGTCAACGTCGGCGAACTCGCCGAGGGCGAGGAGGAGTTCCCGGAGGACGAGAGCTACCCGGTCCACGAGTTCCCGGAGATCGTCGACTTCCTGCACGAGCAGTGGGCCGGCGGCGGGGAGCCCACGGCCTGGGTGGAGACGGCCGAGGGGGATCCGCCGCCGCGGCCCCGGCCCGGCGGTCCGGAGGTGGTCCGCGGTCCGTACAACCACCAGCGGGTGGCCGCGCTGCGCCGCCGCGGCCGGGCCTGCTGTGTGGTCGCGCCGATCGTGCTGCACGGCCGGGCGTGGGGCGAGCTGTATGTCGCCCGGCGCACCGGCGAGCCGCTCTTCGAGCGGGCGGACGCCGACTTCGCGAGCGTGCTCGCGGCCGTCACGGCCGCCGGCATCGCCCAGACCGAGCGGCTGGCGGAGGCCCGCCGGCTGGCCTTCACCGATGCCCTGACCGGTCTCGCCAACCGCCGCGCGGTCGACATGCGGCTGGACGAGGCGCTGGAGCTGCACCGCGCCGGCGAGGTGGTGGTCAGCCTGGTGGTGTGCGACCTGAACGGGCTGAAGCGGGTGAACGACTCGCGCGGCCATGCGGTGGGGGACCGGCTGTTGGAACGGTTCGGTTCGGTGCTGTCGCTGTGCGGCGCGATGCTGCCCGGCACGCTCGCCGCCCGGCTCGGCGGCGACGAGTTCTGTCTGCTCGCGGTCGGCCCGCCGGCGGACGAGGTGGTCAAGGTGGCCGGTGAACTGTGCGACCGGGCGGGGGAGTTGGACCTCGGCGAGGGCGTCGCGGTGGGGGTCGCCTCGACCGGTGACCCGATCGGCCCGGTGCACAGCGGCCGCCGGCTCTTCCGGCTCGCGGACGCCGCGCAGTACAAGGCCAAGGCGGCGGGCTCGGGCGAGCCGGTGGTGGCCGGCCGGCACGGCGGCAAGGACGATCCCGTCGTACGGCTCGCGGACGCCCCGGACCGCCGTGCGGGGCCGGAACGCCGGCGCTTCCGGAGGTGAGGTGGCAGGTCCCTGCCCGCGCCCCGGGCGCCGTGCCTACGCCCCGTAAGGGGTGATCCCGAAATCCGGTGGTGACATCTGGCGATTCAGTCTCTAGGGTGCCTGAATATGGATATGCACACTGTGGTGCTGGGGACGTCCGGCACGACCGCACAGGACGTCGTCGCGGTGGCCCGCGGCGCGGCCCGGATCGAGCTGTCCGAGGAGGCCCTCGCGGCCGTCGCCGCCTCCCGCGCCTTCATCGACGAACTCGCCGCCAAGCCCGACCCCGTCTACGGCGTCTCCACCGGCTTCGGTGCCCTCGCCGTCCGCCACATCAGTCCCGAGCTGCGCGTACAGCTCCAGCGCAACATCGTGCGCTCGCACGCGGCCGGCATGGGCCCGCGGGTCGAGCGCGAGGTGGTCCGCGCGCTGATGTTCCTGCGACTGAAGACGCTCGCCTCCGGGCACACCGGCGTCCGCCCGCTGGTCGTCGAGACCATGGCCGCGATACTCAACGCCGGCATCACCCCGGTCGTCCACGAGTACGGCTCCCTCGGCTGTTCCGGCGACCTCGCACCGCTCTCGCACTGCGCGCTGACGCTGATGGGCGAGGGCGATGCGGAGGGCCCCGACGGCGTCGTCCGGCCGGCCGGCGAGCTGCTGGCCGCGCACGGCATCGAGCCCGTCGAGCTGCGCGAGAAGGAGGGCCTGGCCCTCCTCAACGGCACCGACGGCATGCTCGGCATGCTCGTGATGGCCTGCGCCGACCTGGCCCGCCTGTTCACCTCGGCGGACATCACCGCGGCCCTCTCCCTGGAGGCGCTGCTCGGCACCGACAGGGTGCTGGCGCCCGAGCTGCACGCCATCCGCCCGCACCCCGGGCAGGCCGCCTCCGCCGCCAACATGCTGAAGGTGCTGGCAGGTTCGGGCTTCACCGGCCACCACCAGGACGACGCCCCGCGCGTGCAGGACGCCTACTCCATCCGCTGCGCCCCCCAGGTCGCCGGCGCCGGCCGGGACACCCTCGACCACGCCCGTCTGGTCGCCGACCGTGAGCTGGCGTCCGCGGTCGACAACCCCGTCGTGCTGCCGGACGGCCGGGTGGAGTCCAACGGCAACTTCCACGGTGCGCCGGTCGCCTACGTGCTGGACTTCCTGGCCATCGCCGCGGCCGACCTGGGCTCGATCGCCGAGCGCCGTACCGACCGCCTGCTCGACAAGAACCGCTCGCACGGCCTGCCCGCCTTCCTGGCCGGCGACCCGGGCGTCGACTCGGGCCTGATGATCGCCCAGTACACCCAGGCCGCGCTGGTCAGCGAGCTGAAGCGGCTGGCCGGGCCCGCCTCGGTGGACTCCATCCCGTCCTCCGCCATGCAGGAGGACCACGTCTCGATGGGCTGGTCCGCGGCCCGCAAGCTGCGCACCGCGGTCGACAACCTCACCCGGATCATCGCCGTCGAGCTGTACGCGGCGACCCGCGCCGTCGAGATGCGCGAGGGGCTCACCCCGGCCCCGGCCACCCGTGCGGTGCTGGAGGCGGTGCGCGCCGCGGGCATCCAAGGTCCGGGCGAGGACCGCTTCCTGGCACCGGACCTGGAGGGCGCGTACGCGTTCGTCCGGGACGGCAAGCTGGTGGCGGCCGTGGAGGCGGTCACCGGAGAGCTGGCGTAAGCCGTGGGCGACGGCTCCGGGCGCGGTGCCCCGGGGCCGTTTCCGGGCGCGGTGCCCGGGGCCGTTCCGGCGGACGGTCAGGCCGTCTCGTCGCGGGTGCGGCGCACCGAGTAGGCGACCAGCCCGGCGCCGAACGCGAGGCAGGCCGCGCCGCCGATCACGTACGGGGTGGTGTCCGGGCTGCCGGTGTCGGCGAGGTAGTGCCGCGGGGCGGCGGAGCCGGAGTCCTCGGCGCCGCTCCCCGTACCGCTCGGCCGCTCCCCGCTCGTCGCGGAGTCGGCCGCGCCGGCTCCCGCGCCGCTGCCCGTGCGGCTCGCCCGGTCCGCCCGGTCCGTCGTGCCGGTCAGGCCCGGCGCGGCCGGTGCGGAGTCCGCCCGCAGGGCGGAATCCTTCGCTCCGTCAGTTCCCACGATCGCATTCGCGGACGGCACGAACCACAACGCGAACAGCACCGATCCCGCGGCTGCGGCGGTCAGTAGTGGTCGTCGTGCGGTCACGGAAGCGATCCCCCTTGTGGGTTCGGTGAATTGGCCGTTGAGCGCAGATGTTAGTGACCGCCGCGGGTCGCGGGGAAGTCAGGACCCGTCCAGTCCTAACCTCCGTGCTATGAGCAATGGTGAGACATCACGTTTTGTACGGCTTCATGTCGAACTGGTCATGGAGATCACCGACGCCGGTCAGCTGACCCACGCGGCCCTCGACCGCATCGACGGCGATCCCTCACTCCCCGACGACGAGCGCAGACAGTCCCAGGAGACCGTCAAGGAGGATCCAGCCGAGGCGCTGGCCCACCTGATCGACCCGTTCGACCTCGTCACCGCCGTCCCGGGCGCCGAGCTCGCCCAGGCGTCCTGGAGCAGCGAGGGGCTGGCCGACTACGACCCGGACGCCGAGTGGGACGCGGCGGAGTGGGACCTGGCGGACGACTCGGACGGGGAGGGCTGACACCGGGGCGCACCCCCACCATCCACCGGCCACGGCCCCCGTACGGCTCCCCGCCGTACGGGGGCCGACGACGTGGCGGTCCGGGCCTCCCGCCACCGGGGCCGTCATGCCTACCTGAGCCGCCATACCCCCCTGGACCCGCCATACGTGGCCTACCCCACATTTTCGGGAGGAATGGAACGGGCGAAACGGAAAAGGCGTTCACTTGGCGTCGCCCGGAATGGCGGCGTCCAGATATGCCCGCGCTCAGTGGGCGGCTCGCTCGGGGATTCGTCTGCGAAATCGGTAGCAATGGAGATGCGTGTGATGACGGACAGCAAGCGCCGCAAGCGCCTCATAGTCAGCACTGCGCTGCTGGGGGGCGCGGTCACGCTGGCTGCGTGTGGAGGCAGCAGCAGCGCGGCCGACCACGGCAGCGCGGCTGACAGCGGCAGCACCCGTCACGAGACCACCCAGCAGGTCGACGAGGCCGCCGCCAGGGATGCCTCGGACGCCAAGATCACAATCACCCCGAAGGACGGCGCCACCAACGCGGGCAGCCGTAACGCCAAGGTGACGGTCAGTGGCGGACGGCTCACCGACGTCACCATGACCTCCGTCGTGACCAAGCGGACGGTCCAGGGCACGCTGTCCGCCGACGGCACGTCCTGGACGCCGAACCAGGCCCTTCAGCGCTCGACGACGTACACGGTCACCGCGCACGCGGTCGACGCCCAGGGCCGTACGGCAGTGGAGAACTCCCGCTTCACCACCGCCGCCCCGACCCACACCTTCTTCGGGAACTTCACGCCGGAGGACGGTTCGACGGTCGGCGTCGGCATGCCGGTGTCGATCAACTTCGACAAGCCGATCAAGAACAAGGCCGCCGTCGAGTCCGCGATCACGGTCTCGGCCAGCAGCAACCAGCAGGTCGTCGGCCACTGGTTCAGCGACACCCGGCTGGACTTCCGTCCCCAGGACTACTGGATGCCGAACTCCGAGGTCACCATGAACCTCGGCCTCGCCGGCGTCCAGGCGTCGCCCGGCATCACCGGCGTCCAGAACAAGACCGTCAGCTTCCACATCGGCCACGCGCAGGTCAGCACCGTCGACACCAAGACGCACAAGATGACCGTGGTGCGGGACGGGCGGGTCATCAGGACCATCCCGATCTCGGCCGGCAGCGCCGAGCACCCGACCTACAACGGCACGATGGTCATCTCCGAGCGCTTCAAGCAGACCCGCATGAACGGCTCGACGGTCGGCTTCAAGAAGAAGAACGGCAAGGGCGAGTACGACATCCCCGACGTCCCGCACGCCCAGCGCCTGTCGGCCTCCGGCACCTTCATCCACGGCAACTACTGGGGCAAGGGCGTCTTCGGCCACACCAACACCAGCCATGGCTGCATCGGCCTGAAGGACGTCAAGGGCGCCAAGAACCCCAAGACGGACGGCGCCTGGTTCTTCGACCACTCGCAGACCGGCGACGTGGTCGAGGTGATCAACTCCCCCGACCGCGCCATCAAGCCGGACAACGGCCTCAACGGCTGGAACATGGACTGGTCGCAGTGGGTGGCGGGCAGCGCGCTGCGCTGACCCGTGGCCGCCCGACGGCCGCCCGCCGTGGCGGACGGCCACCCGTGACGGGCTCGACAGCGAGGGACGCCCGGCCCCGCCGTGCAGGCGGTGTGCCGGGCGTCCGTCATGCCGGGGTGCCGCCGCCGAACGGGGTGCCGATCACGCGGCGCCAGCGTGAGCGTGAGCGCGAGTGCCAGTGCCAGTGCCAGTGCCAGTGCCAGTGCCAGTGCCAGCGTGAGCGCGAGTGCCGGCGCTGCCGCCGACGGCCCGCGGAGCGCGGCGGCCGCGGGGCCCTCCGTAGAGTGACCGGGTGAGTGAGCGCGGAAGAACGGGGCGCGGCGGGCCGCGCGGGTCGGCGGCGGACGAACTGGTCGCGGAGGTGCTCGGCCGGGTCCGCTACGCGGCCGACGGCGCACCGGCCGAGGACGCCATCGAGGCCGGCGCGTCGGTGCTGGCCGCGGCCGCGCCCGGCCGGGAGGCGGTGAGCGCGGCGGTGGTCGCGGCCGGCGCCGCGGCGGTCCGGCAGTGCTGGGCGGGCGGCTGGCACCCCGCCGACCTGGAGCGGATCGTACGGCGCGACGCGGCCGGCGGCGGGCTCACCGCACTGGTCGTGGACTTCATCGCGGCCGAGGCCGCCCGGCCGTCCGGGAACCGGCCCGCGCACGACCCCCGCTGGTCGGAGCAGCTGGGTCGACTCGGCGCCGAGGTCTGGTGGGAGTCCGATCGCGGGTACCTCGACGCGGTGGCCGGGCGCCGTCGCAGCTCCCGCTTCGAGACCGCCTACGACGTGCTGGCGGCGCTGCGCGCCCTCGCCCGGCTGCCGCGGATCACCCCGCTGCCGGCCCCGCCGAAGGCCGGGGCGCCGCACGCACCCCGTCCCGGCGGCGCCGCGGCCCGCGCCCTCGGCCGGATCCGCGGCCTGCTCGCCAAGGCCGAGGCGACCGACTACGCCGAGGAGGCGGAGGCGCTGTCCGCCAAGGCGCAGGAGCTGATGGCCCGGCACAGCATCGACGAGGCGCTCCTCGCCGGTGCCGACGACGGCTCCGCGCGCGGCCCCGGCGGCCCCTCGGCCATCCGTATCGGCATCGAGGGACCCTACGAACAGGCCAAGGCGCTGCTCCTCGACGCGGTCGCCGCGGCCAACCGCTGCCAGGCCGTCTGGGCCGCCGACGTCGGCTTCTCCACGCTGGTCGGCTTCCCGCCGGACCTGGAGGCGGCCGAACTGCTCTACACCTCGCTGCTCCTCCAGGCGACCGCCGCGATGAACCGCGCCGGCGACGACCACCACGCCGCCGGCCGCTCCCGCCGCACCCGGGACTTCCGCCACACCTTCCTCGTCGCCTACGCGGACCGCATCCGTGACCGCCTGGCGGCGGCCACCGCCGCCGCGACGGCCGCGGCCACCGCCGAGTCCGCCGCTCCCGGCCTCCTCCCGGTCCTCGCCGCCCGCGAACTCGCCGTCGAGGAGACCACCGGAGCCCTCTTCCCGGACACCGCCCCGGTCCGCCTGCGCGGCGTACGCGACGCGGCCGGCTGGCACCAGGGCAGGTCCGCCGCGGACCGCGCACGCCTGGGCGATACCTGACGGTTCGTCAACCGCCGTGCCGACTCCGCCGCGGGGCCGGGCGGTCGGGCGGTCGGGCGGCCGAGCGGCACGCGGAACGGTCGTCAGGCGTGCTCCCGTATGCGTGGTTCGCCTATGCGTGGTTCGCCGCGGAACACCTGCGCCGTGTGCCACTGGATGCGCTCGGGAGCGATCCGCGCACTGCCGTTCTGCGGCCCGACGAGGGACTGCCCGGAGAGGTCGAGCACCTGGTTCCGGGCGGCGGTGCCATGGCCGACGAACTCCCGGGAGACGGTGATCCGCCGGCCGGCATCGAGGCCCAACACGCCTCTGTCGAACAGCTTGTGGTGCAGCGAGCACAGGCACAGACAGTTGGCGAGGTCGTCCGGCCCCTTGAAGGCCCACCACTGCACGTGCGCGGCCTCCAGCCCGACCGGCACCCTGCCGAGCGACCCGTCGAAACCGCAGAAGGCGCAGCGGTACTCGTACGCGATGAGCACCTGCCTGCGCAGCTCGACCGCTCGCCGTCGCCCCTGCGCCGGGCCGGCGGCGAGCGGCGTTTCGCCCGCCGGTTCCAGGTCGAGCCCTACGGCGGCGGCGATGTCCGAGTGGATCGACGGCGGGAAGTGGACGTCCAGCAACCGGTGCGCCAGCCGCCCCAGCAGCGCCGGGTCCGCGGCGAGCGCGGACCGGAGCCCGGGAACCAGTCGCCCCTGCGCACCACTCTCGCGCAGCGCCCGCACCCCCGTACCGGGACTCGCGCCCCCGTCGGCCGTGCGCACCTCCCAGACACCGTCATTGGCGAGGTGGTGGAACGGGTACGCGGGCGACGTGCGGTGAGCGGGCCCGTAGTCCTGCAACAGCTCACTCAGCTCACGCTCGACCTCCGAGTAGCGCATCGGCTGCTCGGGATGCCGCTGGAACCGTCCCAACGCATAGAGCAGCAGCAGCGGTTTGTGCGGCGCCCTGGCCCCGTTCTGCGCCCACTGACGCAGCTTCCCCACCCGCTCGATCCAATCCATGACACGCGACTCTAGGCCGGGGCCCCGGGCACCCCTCCCCGAACACCCGTCCGCGGTCACGATCCCCAACGTCGACAAGTCACCGTCTCCGCAAGGGCATTGGGCCCTGGCTTCCTGGATCTCGAAGCCTGCCAGCGGCGCCGAGCCGTCGGCCGGGTTCACGCCGGCGGGGGCGCGCGAGATCGTCAGCGGTGGCGGCTACAGCGCGTCGAACGGCGGCACGATACGGACGACGATGATCACCGGGTCACGCGGCGCCACCAGGAAGTAGAACCAGCCGCCGGCTGCGTCCATGCGGCGCAGACCGCCCGGTCGGGGACCGTTGCCGAAGTCGCTGATGTCGATGCCCGTACGTGCAAGGTCGACGAGCTGGCCGGCCAGACGTTCCACTTCCGCCACCACA
This sequence comes from Streptomyces sp. NPDC048506, assembly GCF_040651315.1. Lineage (NCBI taxonomy): Bacteria > Bacillati > Actinomycetota > Actinomycetes > Kitasatosporales > Streptomycetaceae > Streptomyces > Streptomyces sp. NPDC048506. The sequence goes on along the minus strand of NZ_JBEZIX010000043.1, from coordinate 21,738 downwards.
TGGGCGGGGATGCCGCCCGCCACATGGTGGTGGTCGGGGTCGTACTCCCAGCGCCAGTCAGCGCTCACCGGGTCGGGAGGCCGATGGCGGCGTGGGCTTCGTCCAGGATCCGGCCGATCTCGGAGGCGGCCTGCCGTGCCTGAGCCGCGTCACCCGACTCGGCGGCGTCCTCCCACCGGCGGAGGTCCGCTGCCGCCTCGGGCCGACGCTGGATGTGGACATAGACGGCCCACTGGGCGATGAACCGCTGGAGCGGCGCCAGGTCGGAGCCCTGCCGGGACTGGTCGGCCGCTTGGTCCAACTCCCGTGTGAAGGCCGGCAGCGCTGCGGGCGCGATCTGACTGATGGCCTGCCGCAGCGCGGCAACCGTGGCAGGGGGTTGGGGAATGAGCGGCTGCCCAGAGGCGGAGGTGGTCATGGCTGCTCCCATGGGCGTGATTCTGATCCCTTGCCTCAGCGTATCGGGCATGAGTGCTCTTCCTCCGCTCGAACGAGTGAGGGCGAGGCAGTGCGGCTACCCGTGCCCGATCCGGCTCGGCGAGATCACCTCAGTGGCCGACCGGGGCGTCGCCGTCCGTGCCGTCCGGCGCGGGCGTGACACCGGTCGGGCACGCCCGTCCCCCGTTTGCCTCCGACGGGGCACTCAGCCGTCGGCCGGGGCCACACCGACCGGACAGGGCACCCCCGTCCCTCCCCGATCCCGCAGTAGCCGTCGGGGTTCTCGTCCAGATGCCGTTGGTGGCCGGCCTGTCCCGGTGCTGCACGCGCTGTCCCTCTCGGTGCGGCCAGTGATCTCCAGGTCTCGTGTAGGCGGTCGTGGCCAAGGCCGGCCCGTACGGGTTGAGGCGCCCGGCTGGGCGTCCGAGACGAAGCGGCGGGCGCTCTGCCAGGACCCCACCTGTGCCGCGCGTTCAGCGACCGGCGTGGGCCGAGCGGGGGGAACGCCTTCGCTTGCCCGGCCGACCCGGTCTGCCGGGTGAGACGTCTAGCGCAAGATCCAGGAAGTCACTACCATGCGCACGATCCGGCCACAGCCGGGTCGGTCCGGCGATCTTCCCCGGAAGGGCGGGAGCACTCTCTGCTACAAGAGCCCGTTCGCATCTAGGAGGGAATGGTGTCGCAGTCCCGCAGGCTCTCGAGTCACCTCACTGGCTGGTTTTCATCGGCCGCCCGTTACACTGCGTGGCCCATCTGGTCGAGCCCGGTCGGCTCCTCGGAGGGAAGTAGCGCACACCGCCGCAGGGAGATCCAGTGAGAGACGTAGGGCCGGTGCGTGCTGCCGTTTTCCGGGAGGATGAGTCCAGTCCCGGCCCCTTCCAGGCCAACGCGAGCACGGTGCAGGCGGGTTTCTTCTGCTGGGAGATCGCCACTGGCGAGGTGAGCTGCGATCCGGTCACCCTCGCACTGCACGGCATGCCCGAGAGCGGCCCGTCGGACCTCTTGAGCTTCCTGGCCGCAGTGCACGAGTCCGATCTGGCCGATGTGCGCGATGCCTTGGGGTTGATAGCGGAATCCTGCGGTAACTACCAGATCGAGTACCGCGTCTCCTCCGACGACGGCCGGTACCGGTCCCTGGAAGCCCGGGGCCGGGTCCTGCCCGGCGCCGACGGGCTGCCGGCCCGCATGGTCGGAGTGGTCATGGACACCACGGCCGTCCATGAGCGCCACGAAGCGGAGCGGCGGCGGCTGTACGAACGCGCCACCCGTGACCGCTGGATGCAGGAACTGACCGCGGCTCTGGCCGCCGCGGTGACGGTCAAGGACATCATGGCCGCCGCACAGGCAGGACTGCGTACCTTCGGAGCGGGCGCGCTGGCAGTGATCGCCCCGGAGAGGGACCGGTTGTCCGTCGTCGCCTCGTGCGCCGACGACGAGCAGGGCGAGGACTCGATACGAGTCCTCGACGCCACGGTCCGCACACTCGTGGAGGAGTCGCTCGACCGCGGGGCGCCGGTCCTCATCGGCTCCGCGGACGCGCTGATCGCCGGTTATCCGCACCTGGCCCCGCTTGAGCAGTCGGCTCGACAGGCGTGGGCGGCACTGCCGCTCACGGACTCGCGCGGTCGCGTCAGTTCCTGCCTCGTCAGTTTCCCCGAGCCGCAGGAATTCCTGCCCGAGGAGCGGGCCCTCCTGGTCGCCGCCATGGGACTGCTCGCCCAGTCGCTGGAGCGAGCCGGCATGTACGAGTCGGAGCACGCGCTCGCGACCGAGCTCCAGCGCGGCATGCTGCCGCGCGGGCCGCTCACGGTGCCGGGTGTGACCATCGCCGCCCGCTACCAGGCCGCCACCTCCGGCATGTGGATCGGTGGGGACTGGTACGACGCCATCAGCCTGCCCGACGGCGGCGTGGCTCTGGTCATCGGAGATGTGCAGGGACACAGCGTTCACGCCGCGTCTCTCATGGGGCGGCTGCGCACCGCCGTGCACGCCTACGCGAACGAAGGACACCCGCCTGCGGCCGTCCTGGAACGCACCAACCGCCTGCTGGCCGAGCTGAACACCGACCCGGACAGGGCCCTGTTCGCCACGTGCTGCTACATCGCGCTCACCCCCTCCGACGGAAGGGTCCAGGTGTGCCGGGCGGGCCATCCGGCCCCAGCGCTGATCACACCCCGCAAGCCGCCGCGCCTCCTGGAGGTCCCCGGCGGCCTCCCTCTGGGGATCGACCGGGAGCAGCGGTACCCGACCACCCGCCTGCGCATCGCTCCGGGCAGCGTGCTCGCGCTGACCACCGACGGCCTGCTCGAGGCCGTGAACAAGGACATCGACCAGGGCTTCGAGAGGTTTCTCAAGGGTCTGCGAGGGGCTCCCACGGCGGACCTGGAGACCGTTGTCGATGCCCTCCTTGCCGGTACGCAGAAGGCTCACGGCCTGGGTGACGACGTCGCTCTGCTCCTGGCTCGTCTGAACAAGCCCGACCGCCGCAGCTGACCCGGGCCCGACCCGGTATGCCCTCAACTGGCCGGGAACGCAGGGCACTTGTATCCGCGGCCAATCGAATTTCCCGTCCGTGGTACTGCCCGGCGCAAGACGAAGAGCGCCAATGAAACGAGACCTCTGTCGAACGTCATCGGCCGGCAGGGTAATTTACATCGCTGGTTGGGACTGCCTGGTCATGCTCCATGCGGGCCTTGGCATGCCGCATCGGCGATGTCGCTGGATGCCGCGAATGGCAGAGAATTACCGAGAGCGAGCTGACGTATGGAAAATTTCCGAATACCGGACCTTTACATACCCGTACGGGCAGTGCTCAATCCGGAACTCCAGGAGGCCGCGGCGGCCGCTGAGGCGTGGTTGGACGAGTTCGGTCTGGTGCCCACCGAAGAGGCGCGTCGGCATGTGCAGCGCACTCGTGTGGACCGGCTCACCGCGTGGCTGTGCCCCAACGCCCCACAGGAGGCGCTGACGCTGATCACCCAGTGGAACGCGTGGCTGTTCCAGTTGGACGACCAGTTCGACGATGACCCGGTGCGCGGTTACCAACCCGAGCAGTGGCGGGACGCGTTCGGGCCGTTGTTCGCCGTATTCGACGGAAACGTCACGAGTGGGCGACTGGCGCGTTCCCTGGCCGATCTTTGGCGCCGTACCGCGGCTGTCCGTTCTTCCACATGGCAGCGCAGATTTGTCCCGCACCTGTTGTGGTATTTCGACAGCTACCGAGCCGATATGATTCATCGGGAGGAAGGGCGTGTACCCGGCCTACAGCAATATCTCGCCCACCGTCGTGCCTCGTTCGCATTCGATGCCGTCCTGGACCTGGTGGAAATCGGTATCGGTGTGGACCTGCCCGACCAACTGCATGCGAATCCAGCCTTCGCGGACATGCGAGAGGCAGTGATCTACGCGAATGCCTGCATTAACGATCTCTACTCGCTGCCCAAAGAACTCGCCCACGACTACGCGTTCAACGCCGTCACGGTGATCAGCCACCACCACCGGTGCGGCCTCCAGGAGGCGGTGGAGCGAGTGGCCGTGATGCAGGCCGGATACGTCCAGCGCATCCTCGATCTCGAACAGGTCCTGCCCGAGCGGCTGGCACGTTCCGGCCTCGCCGACGACGTCATCGTCGACGCGCTCCGCTGTGTCAGGGACTTCCATGCGCTCACCGCCGGGAACGTCGCCTGGTCGAAGGAGACCGGGCGCTATGCGGAGATAGAGGCCAAGCCGACCTATCTGGCGGACTTGTTCATTCCGTAGGACCCGTCGGCCGTCGCCCATGCGCGTCAGGGCACCGCCGTGGCAGCGGCACGGAGGATCCTCAGGCGGCACGGTGCCGACCTGGCGCGGAACCGGTCAACGAGCCGTCCGCGCTCACGACTTGCGCAGGTCGCAGCCGGGAGCCGGGAGCCGGGAGCCGGGATCCTGGGGTGCTGTCGGCCCGGCCTTGTAGGCTTCCCGCATGTCACAGTCCGTCGAACCGCACGTGCTGGTGAGCGGGAGCCATGTGCGCCGAGCCGTCGCCCACTGTGTCGATACCCTCACCGGCATCCCCGCGGCCCAATGGCAGGGCAGGGCCGGCAGCCTGGAGTGGACATGCTGGGAGACCCTGGAACACCTCGCGGACGATCTGCTCACCTACGCACTGCGATTCGGTCTCGCGCAGCCGATGGACGTGCCACGGGTGCCACTGCGCGTCTCCCGTGACCGACCCCACGGGCCGGCCAATGTCGTCTTCGGCGACGAGGAGGCAGGACCCGAGGGACTCCTGACCGTAGTGGCGGCTTGCGGCGGACTGCTCGCAACAGCCGTCGACACCGCAGCTCCTACTGTCTTGGCCCCGCATGTCTTCGGCGCCTCGGACCCGGAGGGATTCGCGGCGATGGGCGTTGTCGAGACCCTCGTCCACACCCACGACATTGCTCAGGGCGTACACCGCGTGTGCGAGCCCCCGCAGGACGTGCAGGACTTGAGCGAGCGAGCTCTTGCACGTCTCTTCCCCGACGTACCCCTCACAGGCACTGCGTGGTCGACCCTGCTGTGGGCCACCGGCCGCCTCGAAGCGCCCGATCGCCCCCGCCGGACGGACTGGCGTTGGTACGGCGCACCGCGTGGCAACAGCTGACTGCGTCAGGCACATGCCGCAGCGGTCCTTGAGCGGAACAGCCACCGTGTGATCAGCGCTCCGCGGTCCCTGTGGCGGTTGGCTACGGCGGCGACGAGCCCCAGGCGGGAGGGTGCCGATTCGCTGGGCCAGTGAGGTCCCCACAACTGCGTGGTGTCGATGCGGCGTGGGGTACGTCGGCCGGCTGCCTTCTCGGCGTGGCGCCGGGCGGCGAAGGCGGCGAGCTCGTTGAGCTGGACCGTTCGGCTGGCTTCCAAGGTTTCCAGTGCACGCAGCAGGGCCGCCGGTTCTCTGCGGAGGTCGGGGGAGGGCCGTGCCGTCGCGGTGAGGTAGGCCCAGGTGGCGTGGAAGCCGAGCGGGCAGTAGTGCCCGACGGCACACCGCAGCGCCGTGTGCCGTCGGGCGAGAGGCAACTGTTCGTCGCGCACCCTGTGTGCGTACGTCCTGAAGCCCACGTGGTGACGTCAGTCGTCGGCCTTGGCCACGCCGACGGGGCAGGAGACCCCCGTCCCCCCGATCCCGCAGTACCCCGACGGGTTCTTGTCGAGGTACTGCTGGTGGTACCTCTAACTCTCAGGAAGTAGTAGAACTGTCAGAGAGGTAGGGGGAGTTCATCGTGAGCAACAGTGAGCAGTTGGTTCCCGTGGTCGCCTACGCAGTATCTCCGCGGACTTGGCCAGGGACGGCCACGGCGTCGAGGACCAGCACAAGGTGAACGACGAGACGGCCGCGAGGGTGGGGGCGAAGATCGTCCACTACTACACGGACAACGATTTCTCCGCGGCGAAGGCCGACGTTGTACGGCCGGACTTCGAAGCCATGCTGAAGGTCCTCAGGGCCGGACGGCGGCCGGATGGAGAGCCCGTGCGTGGCGCGATCGTCGTTGCTGACGACCGTCTTGTAAGGCGTGTCGGTGACTACGAGCGATTCGTAGACGCTCTGACGTACGTGATCGCCAAGGCCGAGGTACGCAAGATCAAGCGACGCACACGCCGCTCGCATCGTCGTCGTGCCGAGTTGGGGATCCCGGTCGGCGGCAAGCGGCCGTTCGGCTGGAACGACGACAAGAGGACCCTGCGGGCAGAGGAAGCGGAGCTTCTCGCGCAGGCAGCGCGAGACGTCATCGCCGGCAAGTCGCTGCACTCCATCCTGGAGAAGTGGCGGGATGACGGAGTGCGCACGGTCCACGGCAACGAATGGCAATCCAGGTCACTCAAACTCGCGCTGTGGAACCCGCGCCTGTGTGGCTGGCGCCGGCACAACGAGGACCTGGTGCGCGATGCCAACGGTGTGCCGGTGGTCGGGCAGTGGGAGCCCCTCATCACTCCGAAGGAGTGGATGGCCATCGATGCGCTCTTCGCGTCCAGGGTTGGCCCCAACATCAGGGCGGACGGGACGATCGCTGACTACCGGACTCCAAGCCACCTCCTCACAGGGATCCTCCGTTGCGGGAAGACGAAGGACGACGGGCAGATCTGCAACGCCCCGATGCGGGTCAACACGCGACCGAGTCTCAACCCGTAGCGGGTGGCTGGCGATGACCGGATCTGCCCAGCACCTGTCGTACGGGGACTTCATCGCGCGGAACCCGGCGTTCTTCGTGCAGGCCGAGCGCTGGGTAGTGAGCTACTGGTCCTGCTACTACCGGCGGAGGTTTCCCGTGTTCGGCATGCAGCGGGGGTGGTATCCGGACACTCACCCTGACGCCGGGGCAAACGCCCGGATCAGGTGGGAACCCGTACACCACTTCTCAGGACGCAACCTTGAGTGGCTTCCACCGCGACGAAACCCTGACGCTCCGCACGAACAACCCAAGGCGTTCAGCAAGTCAACGAACAGGTCCCGCACACGATGGCACGACTTGACGACGAGTAGCCGTGCGGTGGGCCCAGTGCTGGACCGGGCCCACCGCAGTCAAGCCCCGGGACTGTGCAGCGCCGAGCAGCTGTTGTGTGACCCGGTTGTTTCAGCCAGCCTCTGGATCGTCGTCTCCGAGCGTCGTCAGCTGATAGTCGAAGCGCGCCAGATCAAGAGACGTTCCAGTGAGCCGCTCCAGAAACAAAGCCTGAGCAGGACCGATGTCGTGCACGTAATCGACATTCTCCACATTTACTTGAAAAACATCGGCCAGAATCTGTGGCGAAACATCAGGAACCTGAATTTCATTTACAAATGACTCGTCTTCTTTGCTGAATGCGTAGATTTTCCTGTTGACCATCATCACTTCTCTACGTGTCGCGACGGATCGCCGGGCTTCGTTTGCTCACCGGTCGTGGCGTCGAACTCACCCAGATGCTTCTTGCCAGTCTTATCGTACATCTCGACCGTGCCGTGCTGAAAATCCCACTCGAAGATTTGCCCTTTCTTGTTTACCCAACGCGGCCTCTTTCCCCCTCCGCCTTGCACGGACGTTTTTGCGCGTCCCGGTTTCGCGTCTGGGAAAGCCGGCAGGCTTCCATTGCGACCGTTGGGAGGCATGATCCGAGTGGCGGGAGGCGGAGATGAACCCCCGCCGGCCTTTCCCTTGGACCGGGAACTCGCCTCGGCCATCTCGCGTTCAAGGACCTGGGTTACCTCGGTGGTCTCAGCTTCAGCCGCCTCAAGCTCGGGAACCGCTTCCGCTGCTATTTCCAACAAGGATGCGAGTTCGCCAACCACATCGCCAGCGATTGCGGACACCGCAACATCAAGAATCGATTCAACGCTGGCGAATATAGCCGCTGCCTCGGCACTGTCTAGGGCGGCTCCGGCCGCATCGGAACCACCTCCAGTGACAGGAGTCAGAATAACTGCAATCACCGTGGTAGCGGTAATTGCAATTCCAGCCTCGGTCATCTTGGTCTCGAACTCGCTGCGAGCGTGATCGATGGACGAGGCCAGTTCCTCGCAGGCGTGAGCCAACTTGTCACACGCGCTCTTCGCCATGGAAAGAGGAGCCCGTTCTGCCGCGGCGCCGTCTTGCCATATGTTGGCCCAGAACGTTGCCATGCCGTGGACCGATTCGCTGGAGTTGTTGTCAGTCAGAGCCTTCACGTAGAGGTGAAGATCCCGGCTGATTCTATCCAGACCTTGCGAAGCCAGGCGGTAGGAATTGGCGGCCGCACGAAGCTTGTCCTGGTGGCCGGACGGCCAGTAATCATCCAGCGGTGTGTGAGCGAACGGGTGGTCACCAGGCCCCACGGCCGACTCAGGATCGGGATAGATGACGTCCGTAAAAACCGGAGGGAGACTGTATTGCTCAGGCCCACCTCCTCCAGCCTTGGCATTGGAGTGGTGATCGGCCTTTAGATAGTTATTGGCCGTGACCACCAGGCACGTCGACGCCTGGCCAACAGCTCGCACGGCTGCAGAGAGCGCAGTGAAGAGCGCCCGCGCGGCACTGTCATACTTCTTTGCGAACTGCTTCGCATACTCATCGTCACCAGCCATGCCACCCGCATTTTGCAACGAGGCGTTGAGCCGGGTAGCCGCAGAGTCAAGAAGTTCCTGACCATATGCGAAGCGTAATGAGACCTTATGTAGGTCATCAGGGGTGATTTTGAAGCCTGCACTCATGCCCGCCCCCACATTTTCAAATTCGCAACCTGCGCAGCGGAGTAGTTACCATGCGCCGTATGCGTAATCTTTTGCAGGTTCCGCAAATCACGATGCAGATTGGCAGATTTGGAGCGCCACTGATCATAGTAGCTTCGGAAACTTATGTGAGCGTCACCGGTCCAGGCTTCAGCTATACTCTTGACCGCGTCGTCCAGAGTTGTCAGCTCTTCTTGAAGGTTCTTCGCTATTGACTCAAGTGCTTCGCTGGCCTCTACCAGCGAAGCAAAATGAACCTTCAACTGATTTTCCATGAATCCATCCCCCTTCCGGGGATGGTGTCATGCGCGCTCAATAAAAACGCATGAATTTTCGGATATGCCCACTTGGGGGCGTCGTGCGTTTACTCAATAATTACTACTCTTTGCGTGACGGCAACCCCCTCTTTGTTAAACCTATAGCGTGGTCAATGCCCGTACGTCGACGCTGGCCGGCCAGACGTTCCACTTCCGCCGCCACGTGACCAGGGATGCCGCCCGCCACATTGTCGTGGTCGGGGCCGTACTCCCAGCGCCTGTCAGCGCCTCACCGAGGCGGAAGGCCGATGGCGCCACGGGCCTCGTCCAGGATCCGGCCGATCTCGGAGGCGGCCGTGCCTGAGCCCGCGTCGCCCGACTCGGCGGTGGCCTCCCAGCGGCGGAGTTCCGCTGTCGCGTCGGGCCGACGCTGGATGTGGACATAGACGGCTCACTGGGCGATCAACCGCTGGAGCGGTGCCAGGTCGGAGCCCTGCCGGGACTGGTCGGCCGCTTGGTCCAACTCCGGTGTGAAGGGCGGCAGCGCTGCGGGCGCGATCTGACTGATGGTCTGGGGCAGTGCGGCAACCGTGGCAGGGGGTTGGGGAATGAGTGGCTGCCCAGCGGCGGAGGTGGTTATGGCTACTGTCCTTGGGCGTTCTACTGTTCAGTGCCTTCCGACGCAGGCGCAATGCCCGTCGGGCACGACCGGCCCCAGTTCGTCTCCGACGGGGCACTCAGCTTGACCCCCGTCCCTCCTAGCCCGCAGTACCCGTTCGGGTTTTTGGTGTCTGAAAGGTACTGCTGGTGCCAGGGTTCAATGGCAAAGGTGTGCACCTGTGGCATACGCGAGGAGGTTCGCGAAGCGCAGCCAGCCGAGGAGGTAGGCGTTCAGCGGTGCGTAGCCTGGGCGGGTCAGGCGGCTGATGCCGTGGATGGTGTCGGTCAGTTCGTCTTGTGCCGGGCCGTTCAGGCGGCCGAGGCTCGTGAGGTACGCGGAGGCGCAGGCGTCGAGATGGGCGTGCAGGTCGGCGAGTCGTCGTGCCTGGGTGTCGCCGGAGAGCGTCGCATCGGGGTAGGCCGAGCGCCGGAAGGCGGAGTGGCGGTTTGCCACGGCTGCGACGAGCCCCAGGCGGGAGGGCGCCGTTTCACCGGGCCAGCGAGGTCGACGCAGATGAGCGGTGTCGGTGGGCAGCGGGGTTCGCCGCCCGGCTGCCTTCTCCGCGTGCCGGCGGGCCGCGAACGCCTCCAACTCGTTGAGCCTGACCATCCGGCTCTCTTCCAAGGTCTCCAGTGCGCGCAGCAGTGCTGCGGGGTCTCTGCGGAGGTCGGGGGAGGGGCGTGCCGTCGCGGCGAGGTAAGCCCAGGTCGCATGGAAGCCGAGCGGGCAGTAGTGCCCGACGGCACACCTCAGTGCTGAGTGCCGTCGGGCGAGGGGCAACTGCTCGTTGCGCACCCTGCGCGCATGCGTTCTGAAGCCCACTCGAAGTCGTCAGCCCTCAGTAGGGGCAACGCCTACCGGGCAGCTCACGCCCGTCCCGCCGATCCCGCAGTACCCGTTCGGGTTTTTGGTGTCCGAAAGATACTGCTGGTGGTACGCCTCGGCCGGGTAGAAGGGGCGGGTGGTGTCGGCGGGGAGGATTTCGGTAGTGATGTCGGCGTAGCCGGAGTTGTGCAGGACGGTGCGGTAGGCGTCGCGGGAGGCTTCGGCGGCCTGCTGCTGGGCGGGGGAGTGGGTGTAGATCGCGGAGCGGTACTGGGTGCCCACGTCGTTGCCCTGACGGAAGCCCTGGGTGGGGTCGTGCGACTCCCAGAAGAGCTTCAGCAGGGACGTGTACGGGACGACCGCAGGGTCGAAGACGACGCGGACGGCCTCGGTGTGGCCGGTGTGGCCGCTACAGACCTCTTCGTAGGTGGGGTTCGGGGTGTGCCCGCCCTGGTAGCCGACGAGGGTCGTCCAGACGCCCTCGGCCTGCCAGAACTTCCGCTCGGCGCCCCAGAAGCAGCCCAGGCCGAAGTCGGCGACCTCCAGGCCGTCCGGGTACGGGCCGAGCAGGGGGTTGCCGAGAACGGTGTGCCGCTCGGGGACGGCGAAGGCCGGCTCGGGGCGGCCGGTCAGCGCTTCCTCGGGGGCGGGGAGGTGGGTCTTGAAGCGGGAGAACAGCATCAGGATCAGGCTCCAGGGGCGAGGAGGGCGGGCGAGGGGGAAGGCGCTTCTCTTTACCAGGGCGGCTAGTGCTGGAAGGGCGGCTAGGGCTGCAAGGGCGTTGGGTTCTGACGGCAAGGACGTTGGGCTTCTGGGTCAACGTCGTTGGGGGCGGTGGCATTCCGTGGTGGCGGCAATCCGGGGAGGCCTTCCACCCGGAGGGACCCCACGGCACCCGTCGCACCCACGGCGCCTGTGGCGCCCCCCGGCTAGGGCTGTTCCGGGGGAAGGCTCGCCGACGTGCCGCCGGAGCGTTCCCAGCCGGCGATGGCCAGGGCGCGGTAGGCGGCGTACTCGGCGGCGGGGCGGGAGCCGTACGACCACGGGACGGCGCCCACGTGGCCGTCGACGAGGCGGAGCTGCTCCATCGCCTCGGCGTAGCGCTCGGCGCGGACCAGGAACCACACGAGCAGATGGCGGACGTGCGGCGCCATGGGGTGGTCGGCGGGGGCCTCGCGGAGCGCGAAGTGGGCGCCTTCGATGGCGCGCTCGACGACCGCGCTCTGGTAGAGGCCGCGGACCATGTTGGCCTCGGGGAGGTGCTCGTAGACCGCGAAGAGGGGGAGGGCCGGGAGGAGGGTCCCGGCGGGGGCGCCGGCGGCGGCGCGCTCGGCGAAGGCCTCGGCCTCCTTGCGGGAGCCGTGCCACTTCTGCGACCAGTAGGGGAGGGCGGCGAGGTGGGCGCCCATGTGCTGCGGGGCGCGCTGGACCACCGTGGACCAGAGCTCCTCGTGGTCGGCCGCCCGCTCGCCCAGCCCCCGGGCCACCGCGAGCTCGGTGATGTACGGGATCGGGCTGCCGGGCGCCAGCAGCGCCGCCTCCCGGCAGACCGTACGGGCCTCTTCGAGGATCATGCGGAAGTCCTGCGAGCCGGGGTCGCGCAGCGCCTGGAGCACGAGGAACTGCGCGTGGGTCTGGGCGCCGCCCGGGTCCTTGGGGGCCTCCGAGCGCCAGGTGCGCAGCCAGATGCCGCCGGTCCGGTGCCCGCCGCCCGGCTCCGTGCCGCCGGCCGCCAGCTCGAACGCGGCGGCGCCGGCCAGTGTCTGGACGCGCTGCCAGCGGCGCTCCCAGTCGTCGCCGGTGGACCTCAGCAGCTCGGCCGCGGGGCGCCAGTCGTGGGTCCGCCGCATCTCGGCCAGCGCCGCGTCCAGCTCCGGGTCGGGGCCCGGCAGCCGTACGTCGAGCTCCTCCAGCGGGACGAAGCCGTAGCCCGCCAGCGGGTCGGAGGCCGCCACCAGGCCCTGCCGGGTGTGCTGCACGGCCCGTCGGCGTCGCATCCAGGGGAGGAAGACGAGGCCGCCGAGCGCGAGCGCGGCGAGCAGAACCAGCAGTGCGTCCATGTGGAGTGTCCTGTACCTGTGACGGTGCGGGTGGCGGCGGTGGGGTCGGGGCGGCGGGAACCGCTGTGCGAACCCTCTGGTGTATCCACTCCCCAGCGAACCAGAAAGTTCCGGCCCGTATGCCGCCGGCCCGCGAACAACCGGAATGTTGCAGCTTCCAAGCGAACCGGGAAGCACTGGGAGCACCGGCCCTGCGGGCGACTACCCTCGGCAGACATGAGCGATCAGCGCGACCAACGCCACCAGCAATTCGAAACCCTCGCCATCCACGCAGGCCAGGAGCCCGACCAGGCCACCGGCGCAGTGGTGCCGCCCATCTACCAGGTGTCCACCTACAAGCAGGACGGTGTGGGTGGGCTGCGCGGCGGCTACGAGTACAGCCGCAGCGCCAATCCGACCCGTACCGCCCTGGAGGAGAACCTCGCCGCCCTCGACGGCGGCCGCCGCGGCCTCGCCTTCGCCTCCGGCCTCGCCGCCGAGGACTGCCTGCTGCGCACCCTGCTGTCCCCCGGCGACCACGTCGTCATCCCCAATGACGCCTACGGCGGCACGTTCCGCCTCTTCGCGAAGGTCGTCGAGCGCTGGGGCGTGGAGTGGTCGGTGGCCGACACCTCCGACCCGCAGGCCGTCCGCGACGCGCTGCGGCCCCGTACGAAGGTGATCTGGGTGGAGACGCCCAGCAACCCGCTGCTCGGCATCAGCGACATCGAGGCGCTGGCCGGCGTCGCCCGGGACGCCGGCGCCAAGCTCGTCGTCGACAACACCTTCGCCAGCCCCTACCTCCAGCAGCCGCTCTCCCTCGGCGCGGACGCGGTCGTCTACTCCACGACCAAGTACATGGGCGGCCACTCCGACGTGGTCGGCGGCGCCCTGGTGGTCAACGACGACACCCTCGGCGAGGAACTCGCGTACCACCAGAACGCGATGGGCGCGATCGCCGGCCCCTTCGACGCCTGGCTCGTGATGCGCGGTATCAAGACGCTGGCCGTACGGATGGACCGGCACAGCGCCAACGCGGCGCGCGTCGCCGAGCTGCTGGCCTCCCACAAGAAGGTCACCCGGGTCTACTACCCGGGGCTCTCCGAGCACCCCGGCCACGAGATCGCCGCCAAGCAGATGCGGGCCTTCGGCGGCATGGTGTCGTTCCAGGTCGCGGGCGGCGAGGAGGCCGCGGTCGAGGTCTGCAACCGGGCGAAGCTGTTCACCCTCGGTGAGTCGCTCGGCGGCGTGGAGTCGCTGATCGAGCACCCGGGCCGGATGACGCACGCCTCGACGGCCGGTTCCGCGCTGGAGGTCCCCGGCGACCTGGTGCGCCTGTCCGTCGGCATCGAGTCCGCCGAAGACCTGCTGGCCGACCTCACCCAGGCGCTGGGCTGACCGCCGCGGAGGTCCGCACCGCCCCTCCGGGGACGTCGGGACCTCACCGCCCGTGGGGCCGCGGGGGCCTACCACCCCTCCAGGGGAGGGGTGGTGCGGGTCGGCGGCGGCAGCCAGGGCTGATTGGCGGCGGTCCAGGCCAGCGCCGCCAGCGCGAGGAGCGCGAGCAGCCAGCCGATGCGGCGCCGCAGCCGCCGGTGCGCCAACAGGCGACGGCCGCGGGCGGTGGCCCGGGCGGCCAGGTCCGGCGGTACGAGCGGATGCGGTCCGGCGAGCATCCGCCGGACCTCGGTCTGCTTGCGGTCCGGCAGGCCCCCGTCCGGGAGGCCGGCACCGGGCCGGAGCACGCCCGGAAGGCCCATGTCGGGGCGGCTCATGGCGCCGCCGGTTCCGGGCCCGGGACGGTCGCCGGCCCGGCCGCCGGCTCGGTGCGGCGGCTGCGCAGCTCCGCGACCGCCCGCAGGCACAGCGCCTGCACCCGCTCGGCGGGCAGGCCGAGTTGGGCCGCGGTCTGTTCCTCGGCGACGCCCTCGTAGAGCCGCAGTACGAGGACCAGACGCTCCTGTGGGGAGAGCCGGTCCAGGAGTCCGCCCCGGGGCCGGCGGTACCGCCGGGCCGTGTGCGCGAAGCGGGCCGCCATCTCCTGCCGGGTGCGCTCGTACGGATCCTCGCCGCGCAGCCCGTCCCAGCCGGCGTAGGTGCAGGCCAGTGCGTGGGTCAGCAACTCCTCGGCGGCCGGGGCGGGTCGGGACGCGGGCTCGCCGGTGAGCAGGGTGGCGGTGTGCAGCAGTCGGCCCGCCGCGCCCGCCACGAACGACTCGAACTCCCGGGCGCGGCGGCGCTCCTGCGCCGGCCGCCGCTCTCGCACCGCGCCTCCCGGATGACGGACGCCCGACCCCCTGGGCTCCTATAGCACGGCAGCGCGGCCACCCGGTCAAGAGGCGTGACGGGGCCGGCGCGCCCGATCCCGGCGCGGGCGGGTCAGGACGACGTGGTGCCCGCCGGCGCCAACGACGTGATGACGTCGGCGAGAGAGGTGTTGAAGCGCGTCAGGAGGTCCGTGAAGGCCTCGCGCTCCTCTTCGGACCACCCGTCGGTCACCAGCGCCATCAGCGCCCGGCGCGAGGCCCGGACCTCGTCCAGCCGGGCGTGGCCGCGCTCGGAGAGCTGGAGCACCACGGCCCGGCCGTCCTCGGGGTGGGTGGTCCTGCTGACCAGCCCGGAGTCGACCAGCGGGGCGACCTGCCGGGTGACGGTGGAGGAGTCGATGCCCATACCGGCGGCCAGGGCCTTGACGCCCATCGGCCCTTCCTGGTCCAGGCGGTTGAGCAGCAGGTAGGCGGCGCGGTCCATGGAGTTGCGTGCCTGCCCGACGCCGCCGAGCCGGCTCTGTTCTGCGCGGCGGGCGAAGACGGCGACTTGGTGTTGCAGCGCGTCGAGGAGAGCGGGGTCGGTGTGGGTCGTCATGTCCGGAGAGGTGGGCATGGCCGGGTGCTCGCTTCATGGGATGCGTACGGATTGGGGGACAGCGTACGCGGACCCGGCGCGGTGCGTACCTGCGCCGTCCATTCCGATAACCGCCCGTAACCCCCGGGTGTCGTACGGTCCTCCTGCGGTCCTCCCGGGCGCGCGTTTCCGACGTGCTCCTGAAGGCGGTCCGGCCGGAAGGGCCCACCGCCGTGCGAACTGCGAGACTGGCGGCATGGCAGCTCATACGCCGCGTACGTCGCACGACTCCCCCGCCTCCGCGCACCCCGCCGACGGTCCGGTGGCCGGCCGCCCGGCCGCCGAGGAGGCGATCGGGACGATCACGGTCGATGACGTGCGGGCGGCGCACAAGATGCTCTCCGGCGTCGCGCGGGCCACCGCGATGGAGGGCAGCCGCTATCTGTCCGGACTGGTCGGCGCCCCCGTGCACCTCAAGTGCGAGAACCTCCAGCGCACCGGCTCCTTCAAGATCCGCGGCGCGTATGTGCGGATCGCCGGTCTCTCCTCGGAGGAGCGGGCGGCCGGGGTGGTGGCGGCGAGCGCCGGCAACCACGCCCAGGGGGTGGCGCTGGCGGCGTCCCTGCTCGGGGTGCGTTCGACGGTGTTCATGCCGGTCGGCGCCCCGCTGCCGAAGGTCGCCGCGACCCGTGAGTACGGCGCGGAGGTGCGGCTGGAAGGCCAGGTGGTCGACGAGACGCTGGCCGCCGCCCAGGAGCACGCGCGGCAGACCGGTGCGGTCTTCATCCACCCGTTCGACCACCGCGACATCATCGCCGGTCAGGGCACGGTCGGCCTGGAGATCCTCGAACAGTGCCCCGAGGTGCGCAGCATCGTCGTCGGGGTCGGCGGCGGCGGCCTGGTGGCGGGCGTCGCGCTCGCGGTCAAGGCGCTGCGGCCGGACGTGAAGGTGATCGGGGTGCAGGCGGCGGGTGCGGCCTGCTATCCGCCGTCGCTGGCGGCCGGGCACCCGGTGGCGATCGAGCGGCTGTCGACGATGGCGGACGGCATCAAGGTCGGGCGGCCCGGCGATGTGCCCTTCGGAATCGTCCGGCAGCTGGTGGACGAGGTCCGTACGGTCGCCGAGGACCAGCTCTCCAGCGCGCTGCTGCTGTGCCTGGAGCGGGCGAAGCTGGTGGTGGAGCCGGCCGGGGCGAGCCCGGTGGCGGCGCTGCTCGCCGACCCGGAGTCCTTCGAGGGGCCGGTGGTGGCGGTGCTGTCCGGCGGGAACGTCGATCCGCTGCTGATGCAGCGCATCCTGCGGTTCGGCATGGCGGCCGGGGGCCGTTACCTGTCGCTGCGGCTGCGGCTGACGGACCGGCCGGGGGCGCTGGAGGCGATGCTCGGGGTGCTCACGGTGGTCGACGCGAACGTCCTCGACATCGGTCATGTGCGGACCGATCCGCGGCTGGGGCTGTCCGAGGTCGAGGTGGAGCTGCACCTGGAGACCAAGGGACCGGCGCACTGCGACGAGGTGCGCGCGGCGCTCCGCGAGGCGGGTTACGTGGTGGCGGAGTGACGGCGGGCGCCGTGGCGCCGTCGGGGTGGGGTGGCGCCGTCGTGGCGCGGTGGCCGTCGGGCCGGTGACGGCTCGGCGTCGGGCGGGCCGGGAATCCGTTATTTGTATCGCGATGTATCGCGTTCGGGAGTAGTATCGCGGCTGCGGGGTGCCGGCGATCGTGTTCGACGAACAGTTGTGGCCTGCCGTGACGTTCCGCTGCGCGCAAATGCCGCAAGGTGCACACATGCCGCTAACCGTAAAATTCACCTGGAACTGACCCGAGTCATGGGAGTACCCATATGCCAGGCGCCATTTACGCCGAAGGTCTGGTGAAGACCTTCGGCGACGTGAGGGCACTGGACGGCGTCGACCTCGACGTTCCCGAAGGAACCGTCCTCGGACTGCTCGGCCCCAACGGTGCCGGCAAGACCACCACCGTGCGGGTCCTGACGACCCTCCTCCGGCCCGACAGCGGCACGGCCGAGGTCGCCGGGATCGATGTCCTCGCGCACCCCGACAAGGTACGCCGCTCGATCGGCCTCTCCGGTCAATTCGCCGCTGTCGACGAGTACTTGACCGGCCGCGAGAACCTGATGATGGTCGGCCAGCTCTACCAGATGAGCGGCCGCGACGCGAAGCGCCGAGCCGTCGAACTGCTGGAGCGCTTCAACCTCGGCGACGCCGCCGACCGCACCGCCAAGACCTACTCCGGCGGTATGCGCCGCCGGCTCGACCTCGCGGCCGCACTGGTCGTCAGCCCGCCCGTGATGTTCATGGACGAGCCGACCACCGGCCTGGACCCGCGCAACCGCCAGGCGCTGTGGGACGTCATCCAGGAGCTGGTCGCGGCCGGCACGACCCTGCTGCTGACCACCCAGTACCTGGAGGAGGCCGACCGGCTCGCGCACGACATCTGCGTCGTCGACCACGGCAAGGTCATCGCCCGCGGCACCTCCGACCAGCTCAAGGCGCGCACCGGCGGCGAGCGCGTCGAGGTCGTGGTGCACGCCCCCGAGCACATCGGCATCGCCGACGAGGTGCTGCGCGGCTTCGGCAAGGGCGAGGGCACGATCGAGCCGCACATCCGCAAGCTCACCATCCCGGTGACCGGCGGTGCCAAGCTGCTCGCCGAGGTGATCCGCGAACTGGACGTCCGGGGCGTGGAGATAGATGACATCGGGCTGCGTCGCCCGACCCTGGACGACGTCTTCATCTCCC
Source organism: Streptomyces sp. NPDC048506 (assembly GCF_040651315.1). Classification (NCBI taxonomy): domain Bacteria; kingdom Bacillati; phylum Actinomycetota; class Actinomycetes; order Kitasatosporales; family Streptomycetaceae; genus Streptomyces; species Streptomyces sp. NPDC048506. Next base: position 3,719 of record NZ_JBEZIX010000043.1, on the reverse strand, counting down.
TGACCGGGCACGCCGCCGAGACCGCCGAGGAGAACGGCGGGAGCGGCGGCGGCCCGGCCGCGAAGGATGCCGGCCGTGAGGGCGGCCGGTCGGACAGGGGACGCCAGAAGGAGGGCGCGAAGTGACCACGGTGACCCGAACGGCCGGTGACACCCATGTCGGACCCCCGCGGTCGCGGAGCGGTGTCGGCCGCTCCGTACGCGACTCGCTGGTGGTCGCCAAGCGCAATCTGATCCGGATGGTGCGGATCCCGGAAGTCGTGATCTTCGGGCTGATCCAGCCGATCATGTTCGTGGTGCTGTTCACGTACGTCTTCGGCGGCTCCATCAACATCCCCGGTGCCCCGGTGGGCGACGCCCAGGCCTATCGCGAGTTCCTGATGGCCGGCATCTTCGCGCAGACCGTCACGTTCGCCACGGCGGGCGCCGGCGCGGGCATCGCGGACGACATGCACAAGGGGCTCATCGACCGGTTCAGATCGCTGCCGATGTCCCGGGGTGCGGTGCTCACCGGGCGGACCCTGGCGGATCTGGTCCAGACCGCGCTGACCCTGGTGGTGCTGGCGGTGGTCGCGCTGCTGATCGGCTGGCGCGCCCACGAGAACATCGCCGCGGTGCTGGCCGGCTTCGCGCTGCTGCTCCTGCTGGGCTACGCGTTCTCCTGGATCGGCGCCCTGATCGGCCTCTCGGTGCGCACGCCCGAGGCGGCCACGTCCGGCGGGCTGATCTGGCTCTTCCCGCTGACCTTCATCTCCAACGCGTTCGTGCCGGTCGACGGCATGCCGACGTTCCTCCAGCACATCGCCGAGTGGAACCCGTTCAGTGCGACGGTGGCCGCGGCCCGGGAGCTGTTCGGGAACACCATCGACGGCGTGCCCAAGTCGGTGACCGGCGCCTGGCCGATGGAGCATCCGGTGGTGGCCTCGGTGCTCTGGTCCCTCCTGATCATCGTGTTCTTCCGGACGCTGGCGGTCCGCAAGTACCGGTCCGCGACGGCCTGAGGCCACTCGGCCGCACGGCCCGTCGGCACAAACGCAGCGGCCCGGAGCCTCGCGCTCCGGGCCGCTGCGTCGCCTGCGGGTCGCAGGGTCAGCCGCTGTAGGGCTTGGCGTCGAGGATCTTCACGCTCGCCTTCTTGCCGTTGGGGAGCTCGTACTCCGCATCGGCGCCGATCTTCTTGCCGTTCACGCCGGTGCCCAGCGGCGACTGCGGGGAGTAGGTCTCGATCTCCGAGCTCGCGTACTCCCGCGAGGCCAGCAGGAACTCAAGGGTGTCGTCCGGGTCCCCGTCGAACGCGATGGTGACGACCATGCCGGGAGCCACCGTGCCGTTGGCGGCCGGGGCCTCGCCGACCTTCGCGGTCTCCAGCAGCTGCTTCAGCTGGCGGACGCGGGCCTCCTGCTTGCCCTGCTCTTCCTTGGCCGCGTGGTACCCGGCGTTCTCCTTCAGGTCACCTTCCTCGCGGGCCGCCGCGATCTTCTCGGTGATCTCGGCGCGTGCGGGACCAGACAGGTGCTCCAGCTCGGCCTTGAGCTGGTCATACGCCTCCTGGGTCAGCCAGGTGACGTTCTCGCTGGTCTGGGTCACAGGTGCTCCTCGTCGGTACTGGGGATAAATCAAACGCCCTACCAGGAAGGTTTGCGCCTTCACGGGTGGGCGAAACCACGAGCCTAACAATTCCGGCACAAAACGGGGAAGAGGAAATTCACAGTCGCCGCTCAGGAACGCATCATCGCTGATCAGAGGCGGTCACGACACGCCCTGTGGGCGAGTGGTGGCGGTGTGCGGTTGCGCGCTCCGCGGCGGCCGCCCTCGGCGCATGACCCGCGGACGACCCGCGGACGACCTGCGGATCACCTAGCGGCTGCCGGACGCCGTGCAGCCGACCAGTACCGCGTTGGTGGCCCGCTTCGTCGTCCGCACGGTGACCTCGGTGTCCACCTGGTCCGTGCGCTGGTCGATGGTGACGTCCTTGCGGCCGACCTCGGAGCCGTCGTCGGCCTGGGAGCGGAGGGTGCAGACGCCGGTGTCGTCGGTGTCCTTGACGACCTCCAGGTGGACCTTGACCGCATGATCGGAGACCGCATCCCAGGTGATCACCCGGCCGCTGAGGTCCTGCCCCGCGATGTACGAGACGCCGGACCAGCCGACCACGCCCAGCAGGGCGACGCCCAGTACCGCGCCGATGATCTTGAGCTTGCGGTCCGCACGCTGGTCCGCGGAGCGGCCGTAGCGTCCCTCGGGGAGCCCTTCGCGCACCGCGGCCATGATCCATCCTCCTGCGTTCGGGGACCTCGACCGGGAACCCCCGGGGGGTCCCCGCCCCAGGGAATACAGCGCCCCCTCGCTTCGGTCACTATAGGAGGCATCTTCTCCGGCCCTTAACTGAGGATCGAGTCTTGACTGAGCAGCTGCGTTTGATGGCGGTCCACGCCCACCCCGACGACGAGTCGAGCAAGGGTGCGGCCACCATGGCCAAGTACGTGTCCGAGGGGGTGGACGTGCTGGTCGCCACCTGCACCGGTGGTGAGCGAGGCTCCATCCTCAACCCCAAGCTCCAGGGAGACCCGTACATCGAGGAGCACATCCACGAGGTGCGCAAGAAGGAGATGGACGAGGCCCGGGAGATCCTGGGCGTCAAGCAGGAGTGGCTGGGCTTCGTCGACTCCGGACTGCCCGAGGGCGACCCGCTGCCGCCGCTGCCCGAGGGCTGCTTCGCGCTGGAGGACGTCGAGGAGGCGGCCGGGCGACTGGTCAAGCTGATCCGGGAGTTCAAGCCGCAGGTCATCACGACCTACGACGAGAACGGCGGCTACCCGCACCCGGACCACATCATGACCCACAAGATCACGATGGTGGCCTTCGAGGCGGCCGGCGACCCGGAGAAGTACCCGGAGGCCGGCGAGCCCTGGCAGCCCCTGAAGCTCTACTACAACCAGGGCTTCAACAAGCCGCGCACCATCGCGCTGCACGAGGCGCTGCTGGCACGCGGGATGGATTCGCCCTACGGCGAGTGGCTGGAGCGCTGGAAGCAGTTCGAGCAGCGCGAGCGCACGCTGACCACGTACATCCCGTGCGACGAGTTCTTCGAGATCCGGGACAAGGCACTGATCGCGCACGCCACCCAGATCGACCCGGACGGCGGCTGGTTCCGGGTGCCGATGGACATCCAGCGCGAGGTCTGGCCGACGGAGGAGTACGAGCTCGCGAAGTCGCTCGTGGACACCTCCCTCCCCGAGGACGACCTCTTCGCGGGCATCCGCAACAATTGAGTCCATGATGAGCGCGACCAGCACCCTCGCCCTGACGCACTTCGTCACCCTTGCCGACAGCTTCGACAAGGACAAGGTGACCCCCGGCGTCCTCGGCTTCATCGTCTTCGCGATCATCGGCGGCGCGGTGTGGCTGCTGATGAAGTCCATGAACAAGCACATGAAGAAGGTGGACTTCGAGGAGCAGCCGGAGGACGGCGCGGCGGTCACCGACGCCGCTGCCGCCGCCACGGTGGCCCAGCCGAAGACCAGCTGACGGGCGGGCCGGCCGGGCCGCCGTCGCAAGGGCCCGGGACCCGCACAGACCGGATACCGGTGCGCGGCCGGCCGCATGGCAACGGCCGGCCGACCGGCCCGGCGGCTCGCTGACCCGAGCCGGGCACCGCGGTCCGCCATCGCGACGTGCTGCTGGTCGTAGAAGGGGAGCCCGCCGTGCGCGGAGCCGATG
>NZ_JBEZIX010000042.1:0-97768 GCF_040651315.1 Streptomyces sp. NPDC048506 | reverse complement strand
ACCCCCCGGATCATGTGGTCCAACAGGGGGGAGAAGTCATGCCGGGCCCGGAGGCCGGGAGCCCCGTTGCGGGGCCGTGGAGAAGATAACGGGGGGGGAGCGCCGCGGCCCGCAGGAGCGCGGCGCCGGTCGGATTCGTGGTGCCGCCCGGGTTGCCGCCCCTCGCGCACGTGGTGCGGATGCACGAGAGGGACGGCTTCACTCCGTACGACAGCAGGGAAGAGCTGAGCAGGGTCGATGTGCAACTCCGGGAGGCGGACGGCCGGCTGCGCGTCCTCCCGCGGGTGGCACCGCTGTTCGGACTGCCGCCCCGGCCACGCCGCCCCCCGGCGGTACGCCTCGCCCTCGGCCAGTGGGTCCGCTGGCAGCTCAACTACCGCTTCAGCGGCGCGGCAGGCATGCAGGACTGGTCGTACTGGCTGGACACCTTCAACATTGCCTACGGCCCGGTGGCCGAGGGGGTGTTCCTGTCGGAGCCGAGCGTCCGCGTCGACGAGCGGGGGCCGGTTCGCTAGGCCGCGTCGTCCGCCGGTAGCGCGGCGCCGTCCAGCCGATCCGCGGGCCCGCGCTTCGGTACGGCCGGGCGGTCCGGGGGTGCCGGCGTCGGGTTCGACCGGGACGCGGTGGCGGCCGCCGCGGCGTCGAGCACCTGTCGCGCGACCGCCGTCGGATCGGCGAGGCTGCTGATGTGGCCCCGGCCCGGCAGGATCGTGAGGCGTCCCTGGTGGCAGGCGCGGGCGAAGCGGCCTTCCTGGCGGCGGAAGCGGTCGCGTTCACCGTTCACCAGCCAGACCGGTCCCGGATACGCCGCGAGTGACGCCAAGGGGTCCTGGCCGGCCACGGCGGCGACGATGTCCGAAATGATCTCGCTGTTCAAGCCGCCCGCGACCATGGCCTCGGCCAACGGGCCGGGGAGCGCACGGCGGAACGAGAAGACGCTGAGCCGATCGACCCCTTTCGGGTAGCGCGCGGCGACCCGTCCCGCTCCTCGATAGGTGGCACCGAAGAGCCCACGGGGCAGCGCCGTACAGCCCATCGCCACCAGACCGGCGACCCGCTCCGGGTGGCTGCCGGCCGTGGCCATCGCGACGTAGCCGCCCAGGGAGAGCCCCACGACCATTGCCCGGCCGCCGAGTTCGTCCACCGCTTCGGCGACCGCCGCCACGGCACCGGGCATGGTGAACGGCTCGCCGCGCCGGGCACCATGGCCCGGTAGGTCGGGCGCCGCCATGGGGTGGCGCGTTCCGATGGCCTGCATCACGGGCTGCCACATCGTGTGGCTCACGCGCATGCCGTGCACAAAGACGAGAGGCAGCGCGGGTTCGTTGGAATCCATGGTCGGCACGCTACATCAAATGCAACGCAACGTTGCGTTGTTTTTCGATGTTAGACTCTGACCTCATGAGCGAGCAGCGGCGGTACGCAGAGGGAGCCGGGCGCAGTGGCGGCCCCCGCAAGGCACAGCAGATCTTCGACGCCACACTGGACCTGCTCGCGGAGAAGGGTTACGAGGGACTCACCGTCGAGGGAGTCGCCCAGCGGTCCGGGGTCAACAAGACCACGCTCTACCGCTGGTGGCCCTCCAAGGGCGCACTCCTGGGCGCCGCACTCACCGGGGCACGCCAGCTCGACCTCGTCGCCCCCGACACCGGCAGCCTCCGCGGGGACCTGGAGGCCCTGATGCGGACGATGACGACGCTCCTCACCGCGCCACCGGCCGCCGAGATCGTCGTCGCGACCCTCGGCGCCGTCACCCACAGCCCCGAACTCGCCGGTCTCGTACGGGACTTCCTCGCCGACCGGTTCGCCCGCGAGCAGCCGATCTTCGACCGCGCGAAGGCCCGCGGCGAACTCCCCGCGGACGCCGATCCGATGCTGCTGGTGGACCTGCTGGCCGGGGCCGTCTGGGTGCGGGCCGTCCTGCGCCAACTCCCCCTCGACGACGACTTCCCCACCCGAGTCGTCGCAACGGTCCTCAACGGGGCCCGCACGGCCGGGTGATGTGACCAGTCGCCCGCACGGGCGGCTGATCCATCCAGCCGTTCACGAGGGCGCCACCCATGCCCTGCGCGCTACCTGACGGACCCTCCGGTTCGTTCCCCCTTAAAGGGACTGTTTCACCATCAACTATAACTTTACCGATTCTTGGTGTAGTTGACTCAGATTTCACTCCAGTCTCGAACGCAACGGCGACGGACGCGATCCGGCCCCCACTTCACGCCGGAACCGTCGCTTCCATGTGACGTGCGAACTGCCGAGAGGCACGAGAGGCAACAGCAAGATGACGCACAGGAACAGTAGGACGATCCGCTACGGGAGCCGGCTGGTGGCGCTGTCCACCGCCGCGCTGGGGCTGGTCGCGGCGATGACCATACCGGCGGCTGCCGCGGACGACGGCCCGACCCCGCAGCAGATCAAGGCCGACTGCGCTTCCGGCGAGGGGAAGTGCAGCTTCAACGAACCGACCCTCGGCAAGGCGTACCTCGGAGAATTCCGCCAGGTCTCCAACTCCCTCTACAATTGCAGCACTTCGGACGCCACCCAGTCGATGGGCTGGGCGGACACGGTGGGGTCGACGGACTCCGCGGGTGTCTCGGTCACCGTCGGCGGGAAGATCGCCGAGCTGATCGACGTGAGCGTGACCGCCACCTACAGCCACACCTGGTCCAGCTCGCACACCGAGAACAGCTCGCTGAACATGACGGTCAAGCCGGGTGAGGTGGGCTGGATCTCCCGGGCACAGGTCATGCAGACCGTCTCGGGCACCTGGCAGACGCATTACGACAGCCCGAAGTGGGGGCACTACTACTGGTTCGTGCCGGACACCGTCACCGGTCCCGCGGCCAACGGTACGGACGGGCAGAGCAATGCGGTGACGGTCAAGACCCGCAAGATGACCGACGAGGAAAAGGCTTCCTGCTCGTCCGGTGCGAAGCAGGGCCGGGCGTTCGTCGTCAAGCGCTGACGTCACGAACTGAGGACTGACGTCGAACGCTCACGTCGAGAGCTGACGTCGAACGCGCACGTCGAGGCCTGTCTTCAGCCTCGACGTGCGCAGGTCCTCCCCCGGCCGCGGGCATCCTCCCTCCTCCACGGAGGGCCCCGGTCCTTTACCGGGAGACTCCGCGCTCGGACTCCGGGGGTCTTGCTCGACGACCCCCTGCTCCGCCACCGCATCCACCCGTTGCCCTCCGCCCTCGTCCACACCGGCGACGCGTTCGAAGCCGAGTCCCGCCTGGCCTTCGTCCGGGAGCGGCCGCACCACCACCTCGACCCCCTCCTCCCCCGCACACCGGGCCGCGAGACGCACCGGCTGGCGGCCGAGCTGCGCGACGGTCGTCGGATTCCATGACCAGGCCCATCTGAACCGGCACTTCAGGCGCCATATGGGCACCACCCCGGCGCGCTACGCCACCTACGCGGTGTCCACCGACATCGACCGACGGTGACTTTTGGTCAACGGGCGCGTGGTGACGGACCGGAGTGCCGTCATTTCGGCCATCTCTCCCGGTTGTCGGCCCGATGCGCTGGGAGTTCTCCCTACAGTCCCGCCATGACGCATGGGCAGGTCGGGGCCGGGGGCGGGGTGCTGGTGGCCGGGGCGTACTCGGTCGATCTGGTGTTCCGGGGGTCGGCCGCCCCCGTCGCCTACGGGACGGAAGTGTGGGCCGAGGGGTTCGGCATGGTGCCCGGCGGGGCGTTCACCCTGGCCATGGGGCTGCGGCGGCTGGGCCGTGAGGTGGTGTGGGCGGCGGACTTCGGCACCGATCCGTTCAGCCGGGAGGTGCTGGCGGCCGCACGGGCCGAGGGGCTGGACGAGCGGGGCTTCCGGCACCACCGGCGCCCGGTGCGGAACGTCACGGTCGCGCTGTCCGGTCCGGACGACCGGGCGATGGTCTCCTACGCGGAGCCGGTCGCCACCCGCCCGTTGGCGGAGTTGATCGCGGCGTACCGCCCGACCCTGGTGATGCTGCCCTACCTCCAGTACGGGCCCGGGGTGTCCGCGGCCCTGGATGTCGCCGCGGAGTTGGGCACGGAGGTGTTCATGGACTGTCAGGACTTCGCCGGCAGCGTCGACATGCCGGAGGTGGCGAAGGTCCTCGGTCGGGTGACGGTGTTCGCGCCCAATGCGGCCGAGGCGCTGCGGGTGACCGGGACCGCGTCCGTCGACGATGCGCTGGAGGTGCTGGCGGGCATCGTGCGCACGGTGGTCATCAAGCGGGACAGCAGGGGTGCCGTGGCCGCCGAGGGCGGTGCCCGGATCGCTCAGCCGTCGCTGCCGGTGGACGTCGTGGACACCACCGGAGCGGGCGACTGTTTCAACGTGGGCTTCGTGCACCGGCGCCTGGCGGGCGGTTCGCTCGCCGCGTGTCTGGCAGCCGGTGTCGCCTGCGGCGCGGCGTCCGTCACCGCCGCGGGATCGGGCGCCGCGCCGGACGCGGACGGACTGGAAGAGTGGCTCGCGCGCCTCGGTGACTAGCGGGGAGCGGCCGGTGCGGACGACGGAGGACACCGCGCAGCGGGCTTCGGCGCAGGCTTCCGACGACAGCGGGAGGAACATGGCGGCGCTGGTGCCGGACGAGCAGGCAGGGTGGGAGCCGTCGACCACGGGGGCCGGTGTCAGGGTCCTGGTGACCGACCTGGACGGCACCCTGCTCGGCGGTGACACCACGGACCGCCGGCGGCTTCGGGCAGCACTCGACCGGCACCCCGAAGTGACCCTGGTGTTCGCGACCGGCCGTTCGCTGGCGTCCGTCGAGCAGATCCTGCGCAGCGATCCGCTGGTGCCCACCCCCCGGTGGATCATCGCGGACGTCGGGGCGAGTGTGATCGACGGGGCGGACCGCAGCCGCGTGGAAGCCGTGCAGCGGCGCCTGCGCCGCGGCTGGCCGGGGCGACGGCGGGTACGCGAGCGGCTGTCGGGCTTTCCCGGGCTGGTGTATCAGGAGGGGGTCGTTCAGGAGGCCCGTTGCTCGTTCTTCCTCCGCCCCGAGCAGCTCTCCGAGGAGCTCCTGGACGCGGTGCGGGAGCTGGGCTGTGGTTGGACGTACTCGGCGGGCCGCTACTTCGACGTCCTGCCGGCCCCGGCGAGCAAGGGCCATGCGCTGGCGCTGCTCGCCCGTGAGCAGCGGTGGCCGATGGGCTCGGTCCTCGTCGCCGGCGACTCCCTCAACGATCTGTCGCTGTTCCAACTCGGCGCGCTTGGAGTGATCATGAGTGGTGCGGAGCCCGCCCTGCGGGAGCGGGTTCCCGACGGTGCCCGTGTGCACCGGGCGGAGCGCCCCGGGGCGGGCGGCATCCTGTCGGCGCTGGCGGAGCTGGGCTGGACGGAGCGGGCCCGCCCGGTCGTGGTCGGGTACCACCGCCCGCCGGTGCGCTGGGCCGACGGGCGGTGGCAGCAGCCGCTGAGTCCGAACGGCGTACTGCCCACCCTCCAGGGCCTGTTCGGCCCGGACGGCCCGGACGCCGTGTGGGCCACCGCGCTGGTCGAGGACGGCACCCCGCACGCCCGCACCGGCCGACCGCACCGGACCGGTCTCCCGTTGGCGTTCCTGCCGGTGAACGCCGCCCAGTGGACGGAGTACTTCCACCGCGCCTGCAAGGAGACGCTGTGGCCCGCCCTGATGTGCCAGCCCGACCGGATCCGGTTCAGTCCGTCGGCATGGAGCCACTACGAGGAGTTCAACGCGCGCTTCGCCGAGCACATCAGCGCCCACGCGGACCGCGGCGCGACCGTCTGGCTGCACGACTACAACCTCTGGCTGGTTCCCGGCATCCTGCGCGCCACACGACCGGACCTGCACCTCGGGCTGTTCCACCACACGCCGTTCCCGCCCCCGGACACCTTCGCCCGCATCCCCACCGCCGGGCAGCTCCGCGAGGCGCTCGCCTGCCTGGACTGGGCCGGATTCCACACCGCCACGTTCGCGGACCACTTCCGGCGGGCGCTGGCCGGCGCCAGCAGGTCGCCCCGTACCGGTGTGCACCCTCTGGGCATCGACCGGCGGGCCGTCGAGGACCTCGCCCGTGCGCGCGCCCGGAACGCGGCGCCAGGGGAACGACAGGGTGCGCCACGGCCGGCCCTGATCCTGTCGGTGGAACGGCTCGACTACGCCAAGGCCCCGCTGGAGAAGGTCCACGCGATCGCCACGCTGCTGTCCCAACACCCGGGAATGCGCGGCCAGTTGACGTTCCGCCTGGTGTGCCCGCCGCCGGAGCCGGGCATCCGCGTCCACGATGCCACCCGCGCTTCCGTTGAGCGGGCCGTCGCCGAGGTCAACGACCGCTGGCGGGCCGACGGCTGGGAGCCCGTCGAGTACCTCCCCCGGCACCTGTCCTTCGGTGAGGTGCTCGACCACTACCTCGCCGCGGACGTGTTCTGGGTGACGTCGCTCCAGGACGGGATGAACCTGACCGCCAAGGAGTTCATCGCCAGCCACGCCGCCACCGGCCGTTCCGGGGTGCTCGTCCTCTCCCGGCACACCGGGGCGGCCAGCCAGCTCGGCGCCGCGGCCCTGCTCACCGATCCGCGCTCACCACAGGACCTCGTCGACGCCCTGCACCGCGCGCTGACCATGTCACCCGAGGAGCGCACGACCCACCTCACCCGTCTCGCCGCGCTGCTCGACGACCAGACCCCGACCCGGTGGGCCCGCCGGATCATCACCGCCATCCGCCGGCCGGCCCCGGCGACGTCCCGGACGCAGCCGGCGTCCCTCCGCTGACCTTCGCATACTCCCGTCACACCGCGCCGACTCCCGTCGCGCCGCCAACTCCCGCCGCCCCGACCCGACTTCCCCGTCCGGTCGCCCGGCCACCCGGCCGCCGCGGGTCCCCACTCCTCCGGGGCGACCGGTCAACCGACCGTTCGGGAGCGGGGTGCGCAGGGGCGAACAGCGGGTATCACCCCGGGGAATCCGCTTTTTGCGCTCCCGGGAGCCGCTCATGAAGCACACCCATCCCCTGCCCGGCGACATCGGACTCACCCAGATCTCCGGCGTCACCGGCCGCCTGATCCGCTTCGGACAGTGGATCAACGGAGACGGCTTCGCCGACTACCAACACGCCTTCCTCGTCCTGCCCGATGACCGGCTGCTGGAAGCCGAGCCGGGTGGGGCCCGCATCCGCCCCCTCACCGACTACGCCGCCGACGACGACGTGCTCTACGTCTGCCCGGCAGGCCTCACCGAACAGCAGCGCGCCGGCATCTGCACGGCGGCCACCCGCTACGTCGGGGTGCCGTACAGCTTCCTCGACTACCTCGCGATCGCCACGCACCGCTTCCGCGTCCCCGTTCCGGGGCTGCGGCGCTATGTCGCCAGCACCCGGCACATGATCTGCTCCCAGCTCGTCGACCAGTGCTACCAGGACGCCGGGGTGCATCTGTTCGCCGATCACCGCTGGCCCGGCTATGTGACGCCGCTGGCGCTCTACCAACGGCTGGCGACCGACTGACCCCACGCGGTCGCGGCACGGGCCCGCCCCGACGCCCCCGTCGGGGCGGGCTCCGGCCCGGGCGTGCCAGGGGTCAGGTGCCGGGCTTCCGCCCGAAGACCTGGACGTCGTCACCGGTCCGGAGCAGGGACCAGTACTTCTTGGCGTCGCCGGTGCGCATGTTGACGCAGCCGTGCGAGCCGGGCGCCGACCAGACACTGCCGCTGATCGAGTGGAAGGCCTGCCCGCCGTCGAAGAACTGGCTGTACGGCATCGCCACGTGGTAGAGGGTCGACACGTGGTGCAGATGGCGCCAGTAGATCTTCTTGGCGCCGGTACGGGTCTCGTATCCGTTCCGGCCGCTGCGGATCGGCACCGGCCCGAACACCAGCCGCGAGCCGTCCTGGATCCAGCTGAGCTGACGGGTCAGGTCGACGCAGGCGATGCGCCCCTTGTTGGTGGGGCACTTGTGGTCCTTGTTCGGATGGTGACCGGCCGCCTTCTGCTGCGCGACGACCCGCATCACGCCCCAGGTGACGGGGCCGGCGTAGCCGATGTCGGGGGTGATCCCGTGGCTGGTCTGGAAGGCGCGGATCGCCCGGCAGTCGGACGCCGACTGCCGGCCGTCCACCCGGAGCCCGAGGAACTTCTCGGCCTGCTTCTGATAGGGGCCGCGGGCCGCGGTGCAGGCGGACGCGGTGGCGGCCTGGGCGGTGGAGCCGAGGGCCACCGTCAGGGGGACGGTCAGCGCCGTGAGGGCGAGCGCCGCACCCGCCCGACGGCCGGCGCCGGACCGTCGCCGTATGCGCAGGTTCAGTCGTCTCTTCATGACCGGTATGACAATGTGCCGGACCCGACGGTTGCAGGCGTGACCGACCCGAAATATCGGCTATGCCGTGCTGAGGCCGGACGTCCCCGGTCGTCCCGTTCGACGGTGGCGCGGACGGAGCGGCCTCCCACCATTCGCCGCCCCGGCTTGCGACCATGGGCGCGCCGCCCGGGCCGCTGCCCTCCAGGGGCTGACCGTCGTCGCAAGGGAGCCGCCATGACCGCCAGCACGGATCTGCTCGTCGACGCCTTCGGCCGTGTCCGGGAGGCCGTCGAGGACGTGGTCGACGGACTCGACGTCGACGAGCTCGGCACCCGCCCGGCCGACCACGCCAACTCGATCGGCTGGCTGGTCTGGCACCTCACCCGGATCCAGGACGACCACCTCGCCGGTGCGGCCGACGCCGAGCAGATCTGGACCTCGGACGGCTGGTACGAACGCTTCGGCCTGCCGTTCACGGCCGACGACACCGGCTACGGCCACGCGCGCAAGGACGTGGCGAAGGTCAGCGGCCTGACCGCGGAGCTGCTGACGGGCTATCACGGGGCGGTCCACGCCAACACGGTGCAGTACCTCGCCGGGATCACCGACAAGGACCTCAAGCGCATCGTCGACCGCTCCTGGTCGCCGCCCGTCACCCTCGGCATCCGGCTCATCAGCGTGATCACCGACACCTTGCAGCACTCCGGCCAGGCGGCCTACGTCCGGGGTCTGCTGGGCCGTTGAGCCGGGGGCAGCCGGTGCAGCTCCACCGCGGTGAGCCGGCCCGCGCGCACCTCGGCCGTCATGTACGTGCAGTACGGCTGGCGCCGGCGGTCGGTCGGCGAGCCGGGGTTCAGCAGCCGTAGCCGGCCGTCGGCCACGGAGTCCCAGGGGATGTGGCTGTGCCCGAACACCAACACGTCGAGGTCGGGGAACCGCTCGGCGCAGCGGCGCTCGCGCCCCTTCGCGGCCCCGGTCTCGTGCACCACGCCGAGCCGCACGCCTTCCAGCTCCGCATGGGCCACCTCCGGCAGCCGTGCCCGGAGCTCGGGCCCGTCGTTGTTGCCGTACACCCCGATCAGCCGTTGGGCGCGGGCCTCCAGCAGGTCCAGGGTCGCGGTGTCGACCCAGTCGCCGGCATGGACGACGACATCGGCGCGGGGTACCTCGTCCAGCAGCTGCGGCGGGAGGACCTTGGCGCGCCGGGGCAGGTGGGTGTCGGAGAGGAGCAGGAGGCGCACGAGGCGACGGTAGCCGTCCGGGGCCCGGACGTCGCGGACGCGCCGCCGATCAGCGCTCCTGCGCGGTGGGCCGCACCATGATCTCGTTGATGGCGACATGGGGCGGCTGGGTGACCATGAAGGCGATGGTGCGGGCGATGTCGTCGGCCCTGAGCCAGGCGTCCTGCGGCAGTCCGTGGGCCGCGCCCGCCTGGCTGCGGCCGACCGTCGTCATCTCCGTCTCGGTCATGCCCGGTTCCACCAGCCCGACCCGGACGCCCCGCCCGGTCACCTCCTGGCGGAGCGCCTCGCTGAAGACGCAGACCGCGTGTTTGGTGGCCGAGTAGACGCTGTTGTCCCTGCGGGGCACCCGACCTGCGACCGAGCTGACGTTGACCAGGTCGGCGACGCCCCGGGGCCCCTCACCCGCCGCGCGCAGCAGGTGCGGGAGCGCGGCGTGCGACATCCGCAGCACCGCCTTGAGGTTGAGGTCGACCATCACCTCCCAGTCCTCGGGGTCGCTGTCCTCCACGGCGCTGCGCGCGCCGAAGCCCGCGTTGTTCACGAGGACGTCGAGCCGGCCGAAGCGGTCCACGACCTGCTCGACGGCCTGCGCCGCCTGCGCGGCGTCACGGAGGTCGGCGGTGACGGCGACGGCCGCGCCACTCCCCTGTTCCCGGACGGCCGCGGCGAGCTCCGCCAACCGTTCGGTGCGGCGGGCGACCAGTGCGAGCGCACAGCCCTCCCGGGCGAGCGCCCGGGCGGTGGCCGCACCGATTCCGCTGGAGGCACCGGTCACCAGCGCGACGCTGCCCGACAGCGCGGCGGTCCGCGCGTCGCCGGTGCCCGCCGCGGATTCGTCCCGGCGTGTCGTGCCGGCATTCGAGGTCTGCTGGGCGCCGCCCATGGTGTTCCCGCTCCTCTGCTCGATCCGTTTCCGACCTGGGCCGCGCTGCCCGTATGCCGCATGCCGCACCGCATGCCCGCATGCCCGCACCGCAACGAGTCGTACCCCGCCGCGCGTCCGATTCCCCTTCCCCTCCGCCATCCGCCATGCGCCACCCGCGCCGGCCAATTCCCACGACGGGCGTTTCCGCTACGCGATGTGTTCCGTGGGGCTCTGCCGCGACCCCGCCCCGTGCCGTACGGGCCATCGTCGGCTCTCCGAGTACCGGGCCGCATACCCGGACTGTCCGGCGGGCATACTGCGACCGCCGGACACTCACGGCATTCCTCCTTGTCGGCCTCGTCGGCCTCGTCGGCCTTGTAGGCCTTCTCCGTCTTCCCGGCCTACTCCGTCTTCTCGGCTCTTCTCCGCCCTCTCAGCTCTTCTTCGTCTTCTCGGCTCTTCTTCGTCTTCTCGGCTCTTCTCCGCCCTCTCGGCTCTTCTCCGCCCTCTCGGCTCTTCTCCGTCCTTTCCGTCTTCTCAGTGCGTCACGAGGTCGCGCGGCAGGTGGTTCTCCTGAAGGAAGGTCTGAAGGCTCCGGTCCCAGGTGCGGGCGAATCCCTGGGCGAGTTCCGAGGTTCCTCTGACGGGGACGGGAAGGTGGAGGTCGAGGGCGAATCCCATCATCCGGGCAATCGTGCGCCAGAGCCGGGCATCGGTGGTGCGGCCGACGGCGGCGTGGTGCACGGCCAGCAGATGTGCGGCGAGCTCGTCGCCGGCGCCGGCGGCGAAGCGCCACCAATACAGGGCGCTCTCCCACTTGTCGAGGGTGTAGAGGAGGCAGGCGAAGGTCCGTGCGCCGGCCGCGTCGTAGTCGGCGGCGAACGCCCCGAGGGTGTCGATGTCCTTGGAGCGGAGCACGACGTTGCACAGCCGTCGGGCCTCGGCGAGGACGGCCGCGGGAGGGGTCGCCTGGTCGACGATGGGGGTGGGCCGGCGGCGCCGGCGGGCGCGGGTGGGCGTCGGGCGTACGGGGGTGGGGCGGATGCCACCGACCGCGCCTCGGGTGACCGGGTCGGGGTCGCGGCCGGTGCCGTCGGCGATGCGGGCGGCCAGCCGTTGGGTGAAGGCCACCGGGTCGTGGTCGGCGAACTCCTGGTTGAGGGCCTCTGCTTGGCGTCGTAGCAGGTCTTCGAGCATCACGCGTCCTCTCCGGCTCCGCAGGAACCGTTCGTCATGATCGCTTTGAGCCGCTGAAGTCCGATGCTGGTGCTGACCTTCGCGGCGCCGGGGGTGGTGCCCAGCCGCTCGGCGATCTGGTCGTACGACAGGCCCGCGAGGTGGCGCAGGCGCACGGAGTTGGCCTGTAGGGGCGCAAGGGACTCCAGCTCGTCCAGTGCGAGGTCGAGCGGTTCGTGGCTGCGCAGCTCCTGGAGGTAGGCGGTGTCGGGCGGGTCGGCAAAGGGCTGTACGCAGCTGTTGCGGACCTCGCGACGGTAGAAGTCGGCGATCACCCCGTTGAGGATGGTGTACGCCATGGCCTTGGGGTTGACGTGCGCCAGGATGCGCTCCCACTTGGTGTACATCCGGCGGCCGGCCTCCAAGGTGGCCTCCTCCGCGTCCCGGCGGTCGCGGAGACGGGCGGCGGCGACGGCGAGGAGGGCCTTCTGCTCACGCTGGAAGAAGACCTCGAAGTCCAGCGGCAGGTCGGTCGGGCTGGCCAGGGGAGAGTGCTCGTTCACCGGGCCCCCTCACAACGGTGGCCCACCGGTGGTCGGGGCGGGGGCGGGACGGTGGCGTCCGGGGACGCGCCGCACCGCGGGCGGTCCGGGGTACGCGCGCCGCGCTGCGGGGGCGCGACGGTGGTACGGGCGGCGACGGTGGCGTGGTGGTGGTCGGCGCGGGCCTGCGAGGCGGTGCGCACCACGCGCCGGACAAGGGCGTCGAGTCCTGTGGCGGTCAACCGGTAGACGCCGACCAGTGCCAGCGCGTACCAGGGCCATGAGTGCCCCAAGTGCTCCACGAGCCCTCCCTTCATAAGAGTTGCTGCCACCCGCGTCGTTGCGGGTGGGTCGGAACGAGAGATGCGTTCCTTGCCCCTCTCACCGACGAGAGGGGCCCTCAGGGTTAACCAGGGTTCGTACATAATCAGCAGAAAGTGATCGATCAATTGCACACTGTGCCCTCACCTGCACTTTTGCCCTACGGGAGTGATCAACGCCACATTGACTACAGGTTTAACGACCAGTAACTCCCGTTCGAAAAGTGCCGGTTCACGTTCGCCAGCCAGACGACAGGGCGTCAGCAGCTCACCCTCACACCCCGGAGCGGTCGATTCCACTCACCCACGGGGGCCGCCATCCGTTTCGCCCCGATGAGGAGGGTTACGAACTCGTATGGCAGGATGGGTTGTTGCACCATCACTCCAGGAGCGGGACGAGACGGTGCACTCCCCAAAGGTCTGTGCGCGGTGCATGCGGTACTGCGCAGCGCGTGCACCAAGTGCGGTGGATGCGCTCGGCGGACACCCCCGTACCAAGCCCGTGATCATCCGGCCCCGGGGCGCCCTGCGCGGATGACGAGACGGGTGCGCCCCTGCCGGTCGGAGCGGCTGCGCCGTGGGCAGGCATGCCCGTGCTCCGGAGACAAGGGGGCAGGCCGAGCCGGTGCGGCGCTCCCGCGCGCTCTGCCGATGCGAACTCGGTGCGTGGTTGTCTCGTCCCCGTCGAATTCATGGCGCCGCACGGAAATCCCGAATCGGGTCCGGCTCGAACGCGATTACCGCGGCGGCGTCAGGTTTCCTCAAGAGCCGCCGGGGAACTGCGCGGCGAACGACGGGAGCAAACGCATGGAATTTCCTCACGAATCGGAGTCGACCGCCCGGAACGAATTCCGGGGCTATGGGGTCCGCGGCATCACGGCAGCCGCCGTACTACTGGCGGCCGGCGCACTGAACGTGGCGACCGAGCAGCCGGCCGAGGCCGTGGCGAGCGGCACGTGGGACCGCCTGGCCGGGTGCGAGAGCGGAGGGAACTGGCGTATCGATACCGGGAACGGGTTCTCCGGGGGGCTTCAGCTCGCCCACTCCACCTGGCGGTCCTTCGGCGGCCGGGCGTACGGGGGACGGGCCGCGCAGGCCAGCCGAACGCAGCAGATCCACGTGGCAGAACGGGTGTTGGCCCGGCAGGGATGGGGCGCCTGGCCGGCCTGCTCGGCGCGGTTGGGACTCTCGGGTTCCGCGCACCGCGCCCCGCACACCACCCGCGCGCACCACGCGCCGCAGCGCGAGGCACATGCGGCCCGGGAGCGCGTCCGGCACCCGCAACTGCCGGCGAAGCGGCACAAGGCGCGCACGCTGCCGAGCGTCGGCGGCGCCGTCGTCGTCAACTCCGGGGACACGCTGAGCGGTATCTCGTATGCGCACGGATTCCGCTGGCAGGAATTCTACCGGGTGAATCGCGAGACGATCGGTGCGGATCCGGATCTCATTTTCCCGGGTATGCGCCTGGCCGTACCGCACACCCACCGCAACTGAACACGAAAAGGCGGTCTGTTTGAGGGCCTGTTGAGGTCCTCATTGCGGGTCGATTGAACGCCGACAGGCGCCGATGGAGCGCATTGAGGAATACCCGGGTATTCCCTGGCGGTGGGTAGCAGGCCGTCCGTGGCGCCGCGGACGGCCTGCCCGCGTGGCGGCGGGCGCGGCGCGATGGGGGCGGCGCGGCGAGTGCAGCGCGATGCGGCAGAGGCTTGCGCTGCGGGTTGCGGCGTTGGCCTGTCGATCCGATGTCGGCATTCGCCTGTCGATGCCGGACGTTCGTGTCGAGCTCCGCCGGTGGGCGATCCCGGGCCCCCGGGAATACGCCCCGCCCCCACCACGTTGTGGCCCCGCAGGGGGCGCTGCCGTCCCCTACGGGATGTGTTCGCCCACCCCCTAAGGCCCGACCTAGGCCGTCGCGTACACGCGGGTCGCGAACTCCGCGATCTGTTTGTCGTTGAGGTTCTTGGCGACGTTGGCCTCGGTGATCATGCCGACCAGGCGGTGGCCGCCCTTGACGTCGATCACCGGCAGCCGCTTGATGTGGTTGTTCTCCATGGTCTCCAGGGCCTTGGAGGCGTCCGCATCGGCATCGATCCAGTGCAGTTCACCGGCCAGGGAACCGGCCTGCACGGTCGCCGGGTCGATCCCTTCGGCACAACAGGTGACGATGATGTCGCGGTCGGTGATCATGCCCGTGAGCTTGTTGTTGTCACCGCAGATGGGCAGGCATCCGACGTCGAGGTCGCGCATCATCTTGGCTGCGTCGTAGAGCGATTCATGCGCGCCCACGCAGCGCACACCGCCGGTCATGATGTCTCGCGCTGTCAATTTGCCGGCCATGGTTCCTCCCGTCTCAGGAGCGTTGCTTACCTCGCCTTCGATGACACCACGAATGGCCCCGTGTCGCTTCCCGGGAACGGGCCGGAGTGTGCGCTCACTCGGTGCGGTCCGGACAGGGCCGTCACGCGCGGGGTGACGCACCGCCTTTCGGCCGTCTTCGGTGACTACCGGGCCCGGTCGCACTCCCGCGAGTAGGGTCGGCGTCCGTGACGGCGAACCCCTTCTTCGAGCCGAGTGAGCTGCCCTACGAGCTGCCGCCCTTCGCGCGGATCCGGCACGAGCACTATCTGCCGGCGTTCGAGCACGGGATGGCCGAGCAACTGCGCGAGGTGGCGGCCATCGGCGCCACCACCGCGCCGCCGACGTTCGAGAACACCGTGGAGGCGCTGGAGCGCAGCGGCGCGGTGCTGAGCCGGGTGCGCGCGGTGTTCTTCAACAAGACGGCATCGGACACCGACGACGAGCTCCAGGCGCTGGAGGCGGAGATCGTTCCCCGGCAGGCCGCCCACGACGATGCGCTGCTGCTCGATCCCGCGCTGTTCGCCCGGCTGGACGAGCTGTTCCGCAAGCGGGATCAACTCGGGCTGGACGGTGAGCAGTTGCGCGTGCTGGAGCAGCACCATGCCCGCCGCGTACGGGCCGGGGTGCGGCTCGCCCCGGAGCAGCAGCAGCGGTTGCGCGAGCTGAACGCGGAGATCGCCGCGCGGAGCGCCGAGTTCCGGCGGAACCTGCGCGTGGCCACCGCCGGGGCCGCGCTGGTGCTGGACCATGCCGAGGAGTTGGCGGGTCTGCCCGAGGACGAGATCGCGGCCGCCGCGGAGGCCGCCAGGGCCCTCGGGCACAACGGCCGGTATGTGCTCGGCATGAAGAACTTCACCCAGCAGACCCAGCTCGGTTCGCTCCACGAACCGGCGCTGCGCGAACGGCTGCTGGCCGCCTCGCTCGGGCGGGGCGCCGACGCCAACGGTCGGGTCGCCGTCGCCCTGGCCGGGCTGCGGGCGGAGCGCGCCGCCCTGCTCGGCTACCCCAACCACGCCGCATGGCAGGTCGCCGATCAGACCGCCGGCACCACCGGCGCGGTCGAGGACCTCTTCCGCCGGCTGATCGCACCGGCCGTCGCCAACGCCGAGCGCGAAGCGGCGGCGCTGGCCCGCGAGGCCGGTGTCGCGGAGATCGGCGCGGCGGACTGGCAGTACTACGCGGAGCGGATCCGCAAGCGGCGATGCGGGCTGGATGCGGCGGCGCTGCGCCCGTACCTGGAGCTGGAGGCCGTCCTGCACGACGGCGTCTTCCACGCCGCGGAGCTGGTCTACGGGATCACCGTCACCGAACGCCCGGACCTGGTCGCGTACCACCCGGATGCCCGGGTCTTCGAGGTGCACGAGGCCGACGGCAGCCCGCTCGGCCTGTACATCGGCGACTTCCACGCCCGCGCGTCGAAGCGCGGCGGTGCCTGGGAGAAGGACTTGGTGACCCAGTCGCATCTGCTGGGCCGGCGGCCGGTGGTGGTCAACAACCTGAACATCGCCAAACCGCCGGCGGGCGAGCCCACGCTGCTGACCTGGCGCGAAGTCACCACGCTGTTCCACGAGTTCGGCCACGCGCTGCACGGCTTGTTCTCCGACGTCCGCTACCCGCTGCTGGCCGGGACGCAGGTACCGCGCGACTTCGTGGAGTTCCCCTCGCAGGTCAACGAGGTGTGGGCGGACTGGCCCGAGGTGTTGGCCCGCTACGCCCGGCACCACGTCACCGGCGAGCCGATGCCGCAGGAGCTGCCGGCCCGGCTGAGCGAGGCGGAGGGCTTCGGCGTCGGCTTCCGGATGGTGGAGCATCTGGCGGCGGCGATGCTGGACTGGTCCTGGCACACCCTGCCGGCCGGGCGGACGCCGGACGAGGACGGTGCGGAGGCGTTCGAGGCCGCGGCGCTGGAGCGCTGGGGCCTCTCCCTGGCCGCGATCCCGCCGCGCTACCGCACCGGCTACTTCGCCCATGTCTTCAGCGGTAGTTACCCGGCCGGCTACTACGGCTACCGCTGGGCCGAGGTACTGGACGCGGACGCCGCGCAGTGGTTCCGCGAGAACGGGAAGACGATCCGCGAGAGCGGTGAGATCTTCCGCCGGGAACTCCTGGGCAGGGGCGGCAGCGTCGACCCCCTCGAAGCGTTCCGGGCGGTGGTCGGGCGTGATCCGGAGGTCGGGCCGTTGCTCACCCGTCACGGGCTGGACGGGCTGGACGCGTTGGACGGCTGAACTCCGGTTCGTCCAGGGCGTGTTCGGTGCGAGCGGCGCAGTTAGCCGTTCGGCGGGAGCCGGTCCGGGGCCGGGGCCGGTAGCCGTTCGACGGGCGCGGGACCGAGGCCGGGGCCGGGGCCGGTAGCCGTTCGACGGGAGCCGGTCCGGGGCCGGGGCCGGTAGCCGTTCGACGGGCGCGGGACCGAGGCCGGGGCCGGGGCCGGGGCCGGTAGCCGTTCGGTGGGGCCGGGGCGGGGCGTCCGCCCTCACCCGGCCACGAACTGCTGCTGCCGCGCGCCCCGGAGGCGGCCCTCCGGCACCTTGCGGCCGAAGGCGACCAGCAGCAGGTCCTGGGCGGCGCCGGACAGCGGCGCGCCGGTGCCGAAGGTCCAGTCGAGGTCGTCGGCGCGGAGTTCGACGCCCTTGAGGTCGGCCCCGAAGAACCTGGCCGACCGGAGGGTGACATTGTCCAGGAGGACCCGCAGGCGCTCTGCGGGGACCCGGCGGTCGAGGCCGAGCGCCACGGTGATGTCGAGGCCGTGGACCACATCGTGGCCGAGCGCGGCCGCGACGCCGCCGACCGGGGGCTTCCACGGGTGGTGGGCGTTGTCCCGGAGGAAGTCTGCGAGCTCGTGCGTCGCCGCGGTGGTCGCGTCCTTACGGGCGAGCCGGTCCGCCATCTTGTTGATGTTGCCGCCGGCCTTGAGGAGTTCGGCGGCCACCTTGGGGAGCGGGTATCGGAACCCCATGGACATATGGGCCGCGACCTCGCGTACCCGCCACCCCGCGCACAGGCTCGGAGCGTCCCACTGCGCGTCGGAGAGTCCGTCCAACAGGTCCGCCAGCTCCCGGCGTTCGGCCGCTATCGCCGCTTTGATGTCCATGGGTCCATGCTCGTGCACCCGTTTCCATAAGTCCAAGAGCTAGTCATTCTTCCTTCCATAACCGTCAGTTCTAGAATCGCGGTCATGGAACTCCGGCAGTTGCAGTACTTCGTCGCCGTGGTGGAAGAGGGTGGTTTCACCCGGGCCGCCGCGCGCCTCCATCTGGCACAGCCAGGGGTCAGCGCGCAGATCCGGCAGCTGGAACGCGAGTTGGGGCAGCGGCTACTGGACCGCAGCGGGCGTTCGGTGACCGTGACCGAGGTGGGCGGGGCGGTGCTCGGGTACGCGCGGGCGGCGCTCGCCGCGGTCGAGGGGATCCGGCAGACCGTGGACGAGTACGCCGGGCTGCTCCGCGGCCGGGTCGCGATCGGTCTGCTGTCGGGCGCGGTGATCGGTGCCTTCGGCGTGCCGTCCTTGCTGGCCGACTTCCACGACGACCATCCGCAGGTGGAGATCTCCCTCACCGAGGACACCTCCGAGCGGATGCTCGCCGCGCTGCACGACGGGGCGCTCGACATCGCCGTGATCGGCCTCGCCGAAGAAGCCCCGCCACCGGGCGTCTCACTACAGATGCTGATCGATGTGCCGCTGGTGGTCGCCGTGGCGCCGGACGACCCGCTGTGCGCCGACCCGGGCCGGACCGGCGTCCCGCTGTCCGCGCTCCGCGAGCGCCCGTTGATCAGCCTGCCGCGCGGAACCGGTCTGCGCGGGGTGCTGGAGCGTGCCTGTGCCGAGGCGGGCTTCCGGCCCCGGATCGCCTTCGAGGCGGCCGCCCCGCAGGTGCTGGCGCAGCTCGCCGCCCGGGGGCTGGGTGTGGCGGTGATACCGGAACCGCCGGCGGCGGAGGAGTCCGGGCTGCGGACGTTGCAGATCATCGGGGCGCAGCCGCGCGGCCTGGTGGCGCTGGCCTGGCGCACGGAGGGGCCGGCCGGGCCGGCGGCCAGGGCGCTGCTGGAACGGCTGAGGAGCGGTCTGCCCGCGCCGCGGTGATCCGGGGCCCATACGGTGGTGATCCCGGGCCCACGCCACCGTGATCCGGAGCCCACACCGTGGTGATCCCGGGCCCACGCCATGGTGATACAGAGCCCTCACCGTGGTGGTACAGGGCCCGCGCCTCACCGCGGCGCGGGCCGCCGTCTCACCATGGCGCGGGCCGCCGTCTCACCAGGCCGCCGGCGCGTAGTCCTTCAGGAAGCAGCCGTGGATGTCCTCGCCGCGCTCACCGCGGACGATCGGGTCGTAGACCCGGGCCGCGCCGTCGACCAGGTCGAGCGGGGCGTGGAAGCCCTCGGCGGCCAGCCGCATCTTCTCGGGGTGCGGCCGCTCGTCGGTGATCCAGCCGGTGTCGACGGCGGTCATCAGGATGCCGTCGGTCTCCAGCATCTCGCGGGCGCTGGTGCGGGTGAGCATGTTCAGGGCGGCCTTGGCCATGTTGGTGTGCGGGTGGCCGGGGCCCTTGTAGCCGCGGCTGAACTGGCCTTCCATCGCCGAGACGTTGACGACGTACTTGCGGCGCGCCGGCGAGGCGGCCATCGCCGGGCGGAGCTTGCTGACCAGCAGGAACGGCGCGGTCATATTGCACAGCTGGACTTCGAGCAGCTCCACCGGGTCGACCTCGTCGACCCTCTGGATCCAGCTGTTGCTGGCGTGCAGGTCCGGTACGAGGCCGCCCGCGTCGATGGCCGTGCCCGCCTCGATCCGGGCGGGCGTGGCGGAGCCGGTGGTCAGCGCGAGTGCGGTCACCTCGTCGGCGGTCAGCGCGCCGGGCGCGGTCGTCGAGGCGGCGGGGAGAGCCACCGGGGCACCGCTGCCGAAGTGTCCGAGGACGACGGAGGCGGGCAGTTCACCGGCGGGCAGGGGCGCGGACTCGCCAGCCACCAGCTGCGTGTACGCCTCGGGTGAGCGGCGGACCGTCTGGGCGGCGTTGTTGATCAGGATGTCGAGCGGGCCTTCCGCGCTCACCGTGTCGGCGAGGGCGATGACCTGGGCCGGGTCGCGCAGGTCGATGCCGACGATCTTCAGGCGGTGCAGCCACTCCGCGCTGTCCGGCATCGCCGTGAAGCGGCGGACGGCGTCGTTGGGGAAGCGGGTGGTGATCGTGGTGTGGGCGCCGTCGCGCAGCAGCCGCAGCGCGATGTACATGCCGATCTTCGCCCGGCCGCCGGTGAGCAGTGCGCGCCTGCCGGTGAGGTCGGTGCGGGCGTCCCGGCGGGCCCGGTTCTCCTGGGCGCAGGTCCGGCACAGCTGGTGGTAGAACGCGTCGACCTCGGTGTAGCGGGCCTTGCAGACGTAGCAGCAGCGGGGGCGCTCCAGGATTCCGGCTATCTCCGTGGTCACCGAGGTGGTGAGGGCGAGGCCCTGGGTCTCGTCGTCGATCCGGTCGGCGGCGCCGGTGGCGGTGGCCTCGGTCACGGCACGGTCGTTGGCCGTCTTCGCGGCCCGGCGCTCCTGTCGCCGGCGCTGCTTGACCTTGCGGAAGATGCCGGCGGTGGCGCGACGTATGGTGATCGCGTCGGGGTGGTCGAGCGGGAGTGCGTCCAGCTCTTCGAGCACGCTCAGGCAGAGCGCCATCCGCTCCGCGTCGATACCCGTGCCATCGGCCCGGCCTGTTTCGGTCACCGTCATTGCCGCTGCCGCTTTCCTGGGGTCGTACGTACTGGTCAAGAGCGTGTGCAAGCTTCGGCGGAACTGTACGTAGACGGGGGCGGCTCCGCCAAACCGGCCGGGGCCCGGCGCTTGTCGGCGCCGGGCCCCGGCCATGCCGGCCTCGCGGGGCTCAGCCCACCGGGTCGTGGCGCAGTTCGACGTCGCACTCGGTCGCGCCGTCGGCCCCCAGACGGAGCGGGGTGGCCACCGGCGGGTAGCCGCTGGCGATCAGCGTGTACTCGCCGCCGTCGAGGTCGGTGAAGGCGTACGCGCCGTCCCGACCGCTGGTGGCGGTGCCCACGACGTTGCCGGCCGGGTCCAGCAGGGTCACCCGGGCGTCGTCCAGCGGGCCGCCGCCGGCCGAGCGGACGGTGCCGCGGACCTGTGCGCCCAGGGCCAGCCGGATCTCGTACCAGTTGCGGTGGCCGGTCGTGACCTCCACCTGGAGGGCGGCGGGGCGGTGGTGCTCGGCGTTGACGGCCAGGGTGTAGCTGCCGGGCGTCAGTTCACCGAAGGCGAAGGCACCGTCCTGGTCGGCCACGCCCGAGGCCACGACCTCGCCGCGGACGTCGGTCGCGACGACGAGTGCGCCGGGCACCGGGTCGTCGCCCTTCTCCTCGCGGACCTCACCGGCGAGGCCCGCGGCGCCGCTGAGGGTCAGGTCGAAGGTGAGCGGCTCCTCGCCCACCACGACGGTCATCGCCTGCGGCTGCCGGGACCCGGCGGAGCCGATCAGCACATAGGTGCCGGCGCCGGTGGTGGGCAGGGCGAAGCCGCCGTCGGCCGTGGTGGTGGTACGGCCCAGCTGGCGGCCGCCGACGCTGATCAGGGTGACGGCGGCGCCCGCGACCGGCCGGCCGGCGCCGTCGTGGACAGTGCCCTGGACGACCGGGCCGGTCGGTGCGGCCGCGGCGGTCGGCGGGGTCACCGGCGTCGGGGTGCGGTGGGGTACCGCGTCGGTGGCCGGCGCGCCCGATGCGTCCGGCACACCCGACACGGCCGATACACCCGATGCACTCGATGCGTCCGGTGCATCTGTTGCGTCCGGTGCGTCCTGCGTCGCGGAGGTGGCCGCTTCGCCGGTGGCCGCGGCCGCCCCGTCGGCCTCGGCCTCGGCCTGCGCCCGTGCCTGGAGCCCGGACATCTGCCGGAGCGGAAGCTCCTTGATGAACCACATCAGCACGAAGGCCAGCGCGACGACGATCGCGCCCATCAGGAACACGGTGTGCATGGAGTCGGCGAAACCGCGCTTGAACGGCTCGGCCAGTCGCGGGTCGAGGTGCTGGATGAACGACGAATCGCTGAGCACGCCCGAGGAGTTGCCGTTGCCGGTGTGCTTGAGCATGTCCAGTACGGGCTTGTTGGCCGGGTCGCGCAGAACGGCGGGGTCGTGCAGCGCGGCCTGGAAGCGCTCGGTGGACGCGGCGTGCCGGAACGCCGCGGAGATCTTGTCGCCGACCGTGCTGAACAGCACCGAGAGGAAGATCGCGGTACCGGCGGTGGCGCCCATCTGCCGGAAGAACGTGGACGAGGCGGTGGCCACGCCCATGTCCCGCGGCGGTACCGCGTTCTGCACGGCCAGCACCAGGGTCTGCATACAGCCGCCCAGGCCGAGGCCGAAGACCAGCATGTAGACCATGGTCTCCCACAGCGGGGTGTCCCACTGGACCCGGAAGTGGAAGAGCAGCATCGCCGCGATCATCAGCGCGGTGCCGACGATCGGGAAGACCTTGTAGCGGCCGGTCTTGGCGGTGGTCTGCCCCGACGCGATGGAGGCGATGAACATGCCCGCCATCAGCGGCAGCATCTCCAGGCCGGACCTGGTGGGGCTGGCGCCCTTCACGATCTGGAGGTACTGCGGGATCATCAGCATCCCGCCGAACATGCCCATGCCGATCAGCACGGACAGCAGACTGGTCTTGCTGAAGGTGCCGTTGCGGAACAGCCGCATCGGGATCAGCGCGTCGTCGCCGATCCACCGCTCGACGAAGATCCAGGCGATGATGCCGACGACGCCGATGACGTAGCAGGCGATCGACCGGGAGGAGTCCCAGCCCCACTCCCGGCCCTGCTCGGCGACGAGCAGCAGCGGGACGACGCCGACGGTGATGGTGAGCGCGCCCCACCAGTCGATGCGGTGGTCGCGCCGGGTGTGCGGAATGTTGAGGACCTTGGCGACGACGAACAGCGCGATGATGCCGACGGGCACGTTGACCAGGAAGACCCAGCGCCAGCCGGTGATGCCCAGCAGCTGGTCCTGACCGGCCAGTGCGCCGCCGATCAGCGGCCCGGCGACGCTGGAGGTGGCGAAGGTGCCGAGCATGTAGCCCTGGTACCGGGCGCGCTCCCGGGGCGGGACGATGTCACCGATGATCGCCAGCGCCAGCGACATCAGACCGCCGGCGCCAAGCCCCTGCACCGCACGGAACGCGGCGAGTTCGGTCATCGAGGTGGAGAAGGTGCACAGCACCGAGCCGACGACGAAGATGCTGATCGCGGCGAGGTAGTAGGGCTTGCGGCCGTGCAGGTCGGACAGCTTGCCGTACAGCGGGGTGGCGATCGTCGAGGTGATCAGGTAGGCGGTGGTCGCCCAGGCCTGTTCGCTGAGGCCGTGCAGGTCGTCGGCGATGGTCCGGATGGACGTGCTGACGATCGTCTGGTCGAGCGCGGCGAGGAACATCCCCAGCATCAGTCCGCTGAGGATGGTGAGGATCTGACGGTGGCTCAGGATTCCTGGCCCGGATATGTCCTTGGTTTCCGCCCCGGGCGGAGAGGTGGCGGTGCTCATGTACGTGTCTCTCCCTGCTCCACGGCGGCACCCTGGTCTCCCCCGGGACCCAGCCGTGTGTGTTGTCGTTCTGCCATGTCCTCGTTGAGCCGGCCCAGCAGCCGGATCAGGGCGGCCCGGTCCTCGGGCGACCACGGTTCGAGGAGTGCGGCCAGTTCGGCGTCGCGCTGGCGGCGGTAGTTCTCGAACGTGGCCCGTCCGGCGTCGGTCGCGGTCAGCAGCGACCCGCGACGGTCCTCCGGGTCGGGGCGCCGGGCGACCAGGCCGCGCTCGACCAGCGAGCGCACCTGGCGGCTGACCGTCGACAGGTCGAGGAAGGCGTCCGCGGCCAGGTCGGTCGCCCGCCGGTCGCCACCGACCACCAGCCTCGCCAGCAGCACCCGGTCGGCGGCGCCCCCGTCCGTCTTGGCGCGCTGTTTCCAGGCCGCGATCAGCCGGGAGAAGCGCACGATCTCCGTGCCCAGCCCGGCCGCGGCCTCGGCCAGCCCCGATGCGGCGGTGATCCGCGGGGCCGGCTCGTCACAGGCAGGGCCCCTGCCCTTGCTCATCGTCGTCTTCCTTCGCGGTGCGTCTCGGTCCACCCGAATACATTGCTTGTACCTAGCAAGGTTAACGTCGGGGGGGGTGACCGCCGTGCACCGGGGCTCGGGTGGTGTGCCGGGGCGCACGGGCTCAGATCTCGGGGAAGGCGTCCGGCGCGCCGAGCGCCCCGCGACGGCCCGCCAGATCGCCGCCTGGGCGGCCGGGACGTCGCTCTTGTGTGGCGTGCAGGATGCGGGCCAGAACCACGGGGGCCGACTACGGGCCGCAACAGCGCCGCCCAACTCAGTTCCACGGAAGGGGTGTTGAGCAGCGATCTCTCGCCGGCGGGCCTGCTGGGCTACACACGGATCAAGCACGTCATGCTGTGAGCCGGGTCAGGAGCCCGGGGTCCCGGGCTCCGCACCGGCGTCGGGCGCGGTCGCGGCCCGCTGCTCGGAGACGCCGACCAGGTCCCTCGCCAGGGCGACCCTGGAGAGCAGCAGGGCGCCCCACAGCACCAGGGCGATGCCCAGCGCTTCCGGGACCAGCCACCAGCCGACCCGGACCCGTTCGTCGAAGAGGGTGACGCCCAGCGACAGGCTCACCAGTGCGTCGCCGAGGGTGAGCACCGGCTGGGAGGCGGTCAGCGGGCCGGACTGCATGGCGTTCTCGAAGAGGAAGAGGGCCAGCACTCCGACGGCGGCGAAGCCGTAGGTCTGCCACGAGGAGAAGAACGCGGCCGGGCCGCCGGTCTGCCAGGTGTGGGTGGCGTCCTTCATCAGGGCCGCGGTGAGGGCGTAGGCGACGGCCGCGGAGGCGGCGAAGCAGGCCGCCCGTACGCCACCCGCTCCGCGGCGCAGTGCGGCGCCGGCGGTCGCGACGATCACCCCGGCGCACACCGCGAGGGCGGGCACCCAGCGGCTGAACGGGGCGTGGTCGGTGCCGAAGGTGGGCGCGGCGGCGGCGAGGGCGGTGCCCAACCCCACGACGAGCAGCGTCACTCCGGCCCACCCGGCGCGCGGGATCCGACCGCCCAGCACGGCCCGGCCGATGAGCAGGGTGAGCGGCAGTTCGAGGACGAAGATCGGTTGGACGATCGACAGCGCACCACGGGACAGGGCCAGGGCCTGGAAGCAGGCGGCGGCGATCACCGCGAGCATCCCACCGAGCCAGGCGGCGCGGTGCAGCAGATCGACGAGCAGGCCGAGGCGCAACCCGGACGACAGCGGGACGGTGCGCGCGGCGCGCCGCTGCAACACCGTTGCCAGCGCATTGCTGGCCGCCGCGAGCAGCGCGAACAGCACGGACGGCCATGTGGCCATGGGTCACCTCCTGCGCCGTTTGCCCGGTTTCGACGCTAGCGGGAGGGCGGCACCCAGCGGCCGGCGACACGATGCCGGGCGGTCGTGATCGCCGCGTCGCGCGGCCGCATCCGGTGCCTGCACAGGGCCCGACCGGGGTGGCAGATCTTCCCTCCACGCCCCCGGAACCGCAGGTCAAAGCCATTGTCCGGCGCCTCGGAGGTGGCGCAACACTGTGGCAACACCACTGGCCGGAATGCGTCGGTAAGGTCCCCCGCATGCCAGCCGAACGCACCCGCCAGCACACCACACCGGTCGCCGCCGCGCGCCGCCGCCGGCTGCGTGCCGACCGCGCCCGGCAGCTCGCCGATCTGCTGCGCCACCAGGTGCTCGGCGGGTGTTTCCCGGGCGGTGTGCTGCCGCACGAGGAGGTGATCGGAGCGGATTACGGAGCCTCCCGCAACACCGTGCGGCAGGCCCTCGACCTGCTGCGGGCCGAGCAGCTCGTGGCGCGTCAGCCGGGCGTGGGCACGGTGGTGGTGGGTCAGAAGTATCCGCACGGGCTCGATCGACTGATGGGGCTCGCCGAGACGCTGCACTCGCACGGCCGGGTCACCAATGAGGTGCGCACCATCAGCCCGGTGGCCGCGCCGGCCCCGGTGGCGGACCGGCTGCGGATCCCGCCGCACACCGAGGTGCTCTACGTCGAGCGACTGCGACGGCTGGACGGCCTGCCGCTGTCCCTGGACCTGACGTACGTCCCGATGGACATCGGGATGCCGCTGCTCGACGCCGACCTGGAGAACAACGACGTCTTCCGGCTGATCGAGGAGACCGCCGGGCAGCCGCTGGGCACCGCCGAGATCACCCTGGAGGCCGTCAACGCCGACGTGCACTCGGCCGCCGTGCTCAAGGCGCCGCGCGGCACGGCGGTGCTGATGCTCGAACGGCTCACCCATCTCGCCGACGGCTCCCCCGTCGACCTGGAGTTCATCCGCTTCCGCGGCGACCGCATCACCATGCGGGGCCTGCTGCGCCGCACGCTCTGATCCGCGCCCCCGCAGGCTCCGATTCCCGCCCCTCCGCAGGCTCCGCTTCCCGCCCCTCCGCACGCTCTGATTCCCACCCCACGCCCCGCTTCTCCTCCCCCTTCCCCCTTCCCCGTATCCGCCGTGTCCCGGAGACCCCCATGCCCCTTGCGCCCCAACGGGCCGACGTGCCCGTGACCATCGACGCGTCCAAGTGCATCGACGGCTGCACGCTCTGCGTCGACATGTGCCCGTTGGACTCGCTCGCCATCGATCCGGCCAGCAACAAGGCGTATATGCACGTCGACGAGTGCTGGTACTGCGGCCCGTGCGCCGCCCGCTGTCCCACCGGCGCGGTCACGGTCAACATGCCCTATTTGTTGCGATGAGAGGCACGTCCCCATGCAGCGCACGTCCACGCCCCGCACGCTCCTGAAGCGCACGCTCGTCCAGCGCACCGCCCCCGTCGCGGCCGCCGCCCTGTTCCTCCCGCGGCAGGCAGCTGCACGCTCCGACCCGGCTGGTCTCGGTCACCGGCTACAACCTCCGGGGTGCGCTCAACACCATCGTCACCAAGCCCGGTTCGGCGCTGCGCTCGCCGTCGGACCTGCGCGGCAAGATCGTCTCCAGCAGCGTCGGCTCGGCCGCCGACGGAACCCTGGTACGGGCCCTCACCCGGGCCGGGATCGGCCCGGAGCAGGGCATCCACAAGCTCAACCAGCAGCCGGCCGTGGGCGCTTCGGCGCTCCAGTCGGGCGGCGCGGACGCGCTCTCGCAGTTCGTCGCCTGGCCGGGGCTGCTGGCGTTCCAGGGCAAGGCGCGGGCGCTCTACGACGGGGGCGCGCTCGGTCTGCCCACCTTCCACGGCGTGACCGTACGGGGTGCCTTCGCCGACCGGCGCCCGGGGGTCGTCAAGGCGTTCCTCGCCGCGCAGCGGGAGGCGACCCGGTACCTCCAGCGCCATCCGGTCGCCGCCGCGCAGCAGGTCGCCGAGGCCACCGGGCTGCCGCCCGAGGTGGTCTACCTCTACAACGGCGCCGGCGGTGTCGCGACCTTCGACCCCACCCTCAAGCCGCGGCTGATCGCCGCGCTGAAGCAGGACGTCCCGGTGCTGCGGGCGGCCCGGCTGACCGGTCCGGTCGACGTCGACTCCTTCGTCAACGACCGTTACCTCAAGGAGAGTTACGGCAGCGGATACGCCGCGGCACTGCGCTCCACCGCCCACCCGTCCGCCGACGAGGTGTGGTTGCGCGGCGAGGACCGCACCCACTCCTTCACGGATCCGGCCGCCCTGCTGCGGTTCGTCGCCGCGCACCGCGCCCGGGTGCGGGCCGCGTACGTGGCCGATGCGACGACCGGCAGCCGAGACGGCGGCGGAGTTCGTCCGCCGGCTCGGCACCGCCACGTACTGGCAGGACATCGCCGACAGCCTCACCCGGATCGTCACCGGCTTCGCCCTGGCGGCCGTCCTGGGCGTGGCGGTCGGCACCGCCGTCGCCCGCTCCGCCCTCGCCTCCGACCTGCTCGACCCGCTGCTCGAAGTGCTGCGCCCGATACCGGCGATCGCGCTGGTGCCGGTGGCGATCCTGCTGTTCCCCGGCAATGAACAGGGCATGGTCTTCATCACCTTCGCCGCGGCGTTCTTCCCGGTCATGGTCTCCACCCGGCATGCGGTACGGGCGGTGACACCGGTCTGGGAGGGGGCGGTGCTGACCATGGGCGGCGGCCGGTGGCGGGTGCTGCGCTCGGTGGTGCTGCCGGGGGCGCTGCCCGGCATCGTCGGCGGGCTGTCAGTGGGCATCGGCGTCTCGTGGATCTGTGTGATCTCCGCCGAGATGATCTCCGGCGAGTACGGCGTGGGCTACCGCACCTGGCAGGACTACACCGTCGTCGACTACCCGGGCGTCTTCGTCGGCATGGCCACCATCGGGCTGCTCGGGCGGCTGACCGCCACCGCCGTGGAACGGGCGGGGCGGCGGCTGGTGCGGTGGCTGCCACCGACGGCCGGAAGTCCCGCACCGGTGCGCCGGTCGCCCCGTACGGCGAGCGGGCCGGACGCGTCCTCGGCGGGTCGGACGCGGCGCACCGGCCTGGCGACGACCGGGGAGCGCATGTGACCAGCACCGACCTCACCACCACGGCACCCGCCCAGGCCCCCGTGCGGGGCCTGCGGCTGACCCTCGCCGAGGCCGTGCTCGGCCGGCCCGGCGCGCCCGTCCTGTCCGGCCTGGACCTCGATGTCGCCCCGGGCGAGGTCCTCACCGTCCTTGGACCGTCCGGCTGCGGCAAGTCCACCCTGCTGCGCACCCTGGCCGGTCTGCTGCCACCGCTCGGCGGACGGCTGAGCCAGGACGGCGAGCCGCTCACCGGGCCCGCCGCCGACCGCGCCCTGGTGTTCCAGGAGGATGCACTGCTGCCCTGGCGCACCCTGCGGGGCAACGTCGAACTCCCGCTCGCCATCAGGGGGTTGGCGCGCACGGAGCGCCGGGCGCGGGCCGCGGACTGGCTGGCCCGGGTCGGGCTCGGCGAGCACGCCGGCCGGCTGCCGCACCAGGTCTCCGGCGGCCAGCGGCAGCGCACCCAGCTCGCCCGGGCGCTGGCCGGTCGGCCCCGGGCGGTCCTGATGGACGAGCCGTTCGGTGCGCTCGACGCCCGGACCCGGGCCGGGATGCAAGGCCTCCTCGTCGAAGTGTTGCAGGGCACCGGCGCCACCGTGGTCTTCGTGACGCACGACGTCGACGAGGCGCTCTCCCTCGGCGACCGGGTGGCTCTGCTCGGCACCGGCCGGGTCCTCCAGGTCCTCCCCGTACCCCGCCCCCGCGACCGCGAGGCGCACGCCGACCCGGCGACGGCCGCCCTGCGCCGTACCGCCCTCGCCTCCCTCAGCAGCTGAAAGGCAGCCCCGCATGGACATCCCCGCACTCGCCGACGCCGAGGAGCTGACCTGTGACGTGCTGGTCGTCGGCGGCGGCACGGCCGGCACCATGGCGGCGCTGACCGCTGCCGAACGGGGCGCCCGGGTGCTGCTCCTGGAGAAGGCGCACGTCCGTCACTCCGGTGCGCTGGCCATGGGCATGGACGGCGTCAACAACGCGGTGGTCCCCGGCCGGGCCGAGCCCGACGACTACGTCGCCGAGATCACCCTCGCCAACGACGGCATCGTCGACCAGTCCACCGTCCGCCAGACCGCGACCCGCGGCTTCGCGATGGTGCAGCGGCTGGAGTCGTACGGCGTGAAGTTCGAGAAGGACGAGCACGGCGAGTACGCCGTCCGGCAGGTGCACCGCTCCGGCTCGTACGTGCTGCCGATGCCGGAGGGCAAGGACGTCAAGAAGGTCCTCTACCGGCAACTGCGGCGGCGCGAGATGCGTGAGCGGATCCGCATCGAGAACCGCGTGATGCCGGTGCGGGTTCTGACCGGTGCGGACGGCCGGGCGATCGGGGCTGCCGGCTTCCACACCCGCACCGGCCGGTTCGTGGTGGTGCGCGCGGGCGCCGTGATCCTCGCCACCGGCGCCTGCGGCCGGCTCGGCCTGCCCGCCTCCGGCTACCTCTACGGCACGTACGAGAACCCCACCAACGCCGGCGACGGCTACGCCATGGCGTACCACGCCGGCGCCGAACTGACCGGTATCGAGTGCTTCCAGATCAACCCGCTGATCAAGGACTACAACGGCCCGGCCTGCGCCTACGTCGCCAACCCCTTCGGCGGCTACCAGGTCAACCGGCACGGCGAGCGGTTCGTGGAGTCCGACTACTGGTCGGGGCAGATGATGGCCGAGTTCGCGGCCGAGGTCGCCTCCGAGCGCGGCCCTGTCTACCTCAAGCTCAGCCACCTCCCCGAGGAGTCGGTCGCCGCCCTGGAGACGATCCTGCACACCACCGAGCGCCCGACCCGCGGCACCTTCCACGCCGGGCGCGGCCATGACTACCGCACCCACGACGTGGAGATGCACATCTCCGAGATCGGGCTGTGCGGCGGCCACTCGGCGTCCGGCGTACGGGTCGACGACCATGCCCGCACGACCGTGCCGCGCCTGTACGCGGCGGGTGACCTGGCCTGCGTCCCGCACAACTACATGATCGGCGCGTTCGTCTTCGGCGATCTGGCGGGCGCGGACGCCGCCCGGTTCCGGGCGTACCAGGGCGAGTTGCCCGCCGGCCAGTTGCGCGCGGCCCATGCACTGGTCTACCGGCCGCTCCGCAACCCCGACGGCCCCCCGCAGCCCCAGGTCGAGTACAAGCTGCGGCGCTTCGTCAACGACTACGTGGCGCCGCCCAAGAGCGGTGCCCGGCTGTCGCTGGCCATCGAGCACTTCGAGCGGATGCGGGACGAGATCGCCGGCATGGGCGCCCGGACCCCGCACGAGCTGATGCGCTGCGTCGAGGTCGACTTCGTCCGTGACTGCGCCGAGATGGCCGCCCGGTCCTCACTGGCCCGCACCGAGTCCCGCTGGGGCCTCTACCACCAGCGCACCGACCGCCCCCGGACCGATGACGGCGCCTGGCTGCACCACCTCGACCTGCGCAGATCCCCTTCCGGGAGGATGGAGTTCACCGCCCGTCCGGTGGCTCCGTACCTCGTCCCGGTGGCGGAGTACGCCCCGGTGGGCGTGCCGCCCGGTTCCTCGGTGAGGTCCGTCCCGAACAGGTCGCGACGGCCGGGCGCCGGGACACCCCGCCGGTGGGGTCGACGGCCGGCGGCCCCGGGCCCACCGCCACCGGCACGTCCGGGGCCGGGCCGGCGCCCGGCGCCCCGTCCCCCCGCATCCCGGAACTGCTCGCCCTCGCCGAGGACCAGCCCGACCTCGCGGCGCTGCGCCCGTACCTCACCGACCCGGACCCGGCCGTCCGCCGCGCGGCCGTCGAGGCGCTCACCGAGAGCGTCCCGCCGGGTACCGGCCCGGCCCTGGCCGCCGCGCTCGCCGACACCCACCCCGCCGTACGGGCGGCCGCCGGCGCGTCGCTCCGCGAGCTGGTCGAGGTGCTGCCGCCGGAGGCCGGACTGCGCGAGCCGCTGGCCGCCGCCGTCCGCGGTACCGACGCCCGGGTCCGGGCGGCGGCCCTGGACGTGCTGCGCGCGCTCCGCCTGGGCGACCGGGGGCTGTTCGCCGCCGCGCTCGCCGACCCCGCCGTGGACGTCCGCATCCAGGCGGTCCGCGCCCTGGTCTCGGTGGACGCCGCCGACGACCTGCGGCGCGCCACCGAGGACCGGTCCCGCGAGGTCCGGGTGGCGGTGGCACACGGCCTGGGCACCGTCGGCGGCCCGGACGACCTGGGGGTGCTGGTGCACGACGAGGACCCGCTGGTGCGGGCCGCGGCGCTCGGTGCGCTGGCCGCTACCGGCTGCCCGGCGCCGTACGACGCACTCGCCGTGGCCGCGCTCGGTGATGCCGCCTGGCAGGTGCGTGCCGGTGCCGCCCGGGCCCTGGCCGGTGCCGGACCGGACCGTGCGGTGCCGGCGCTGCGCTCCGCCCTGTCCGACGGGCACGCCGACGTCCGCAAGGCGGCGGTGCTGGCGCTGCGCGCCCACGCGGGCCGCGCGGACGTCCTGAGCGCGCTGGCCTCGGTCGCGGACGACCCGGATGCCGACGTCCGCGCGTACGCCCGGCTCGCGTCAAAGGGGTGACACACGTTCGGGCCGTCCCGGTGGCCCCCCGGCCCCGACGGCCGGAGGCTGGGGGCCGATGGCGCGTCCGCACCGCACGAGGAGTTCTCGATGGCCCCCACCTTCCACGATGACGACCTGAGAGCGCTGTTCGTCAACTGCACGCTCAAGCGGTCCCCGGAGACCAGCAACACCGAGGGGCTGGTCGACAGGAGCCGCGGCGTCATGGAGGAGAACGGCGTCACCACGGAGCTGGTCCGGGCCGTCGACCAGGACATCGCGACCGGCGTCTGGCCGGACATGACGGAGCACGGCTGGGCGTCCGACGCCTGGCCGGAGCTGTACCGGAAGGTGCTGGCCGCCGACATCCTCGTGCTGTGCGGACCGATCTGGCTCGGCGACAACAGCTCCGTGATGAAGCGGGTCGTCGAGCGGCTCTACGCCTGCTCCAGCGTGCTCAACGACCGTGGCCAGTACGCCTATTACGGCCGTGTGGGCGGCTGTCTGATCACCGGGAACGAGGACGGCATCAAGCACTGCGCCATGAACGTCCTCTACAGTCTCCAGCACCTCGGCTACACCATCCCGCCGCAGGCCGACGCGGGCTGGATCGGTGAGGCCGGGCCCGGCCCCTCGTACCTGGACCCGGGTTCCGGCGGCCCGGAGAACGACTTCACCAAGCGCAACACCACGTTCATGAGCTGGAACCTGATGCACCTCGCGGCGATGCTGAAGCGGGCCGGCGGCATCCCGGCGCACGGCAATCAGCGCACCGCGTGGGACGCCGGCTGCCGGGCGGACTCCGCCAACCCCGAGCACCGCTGAGCGGCCGGGCCGGGCACGCGGTGGGCAGCACGAGCGTCGCACCGCGCACCGCGCTCCCCCCTCGGTGGCCGCGCTACGTCGAGTTCGCCCCGAGCGTCCTGGTCGTCGCCGGGCTCGTCTGGAACGCGCTGTCGCCGCAGGAGTATTGGGGCGATCCGATGCTGACGGCGGCCAGTGTGACGGCCGGTGCGCTGCTGTCGCTGCGGCACACCCTCGCGATCGGGGCGACGATCCTCGTCGGCGTGTTCGCGCTGACGGTGAAGGACGGTACCGCCGACGACCTGGTGGGCCACCTGGAGCTGGTCAACACCCTGTTCGCGGCGCTCATGGGGGTCGGGGTCAACCGGGTGATCGCCCGCCACGGCCGTCATCTGGACATCGTCCGCACGGTGGCGGAGGCCGCGCAACGTGCGGTGCTGCCCGAACCGCCGGAGCGCATCGGTCCGCTGGCCGTCGCCGCCCGCTATCAGGCCGCCCAGCGCGAGGCCCAGATCGGGGGCGACGCCTACGCGGTGCAGCAGACCCCGTTCGGTGTCCGACTGCTGATCGCCGACGTGCGCGGCAAGGGGCTGGGCGCGGTGAGCGCGGTGTCGGTGCTGCTGGGTGCCTTCCGTGAGGCCGCGGTGCAGGAGCCGGAGCTGCCGGCGCTGGCCGACCGGATGGAGCGGGCCCTGCTGCGGGAGAGCGACCAGACCTCCGAGGAGGTCCGGCTGGAGGGCTTCATCACCGCGCTGGTCTGCGAAATCCTCCCGGGGGCCGGCGGCTTGCGGCTGCTGAACTGCGGCCACCCCGCGCCGTACCTCTGTCAGGGCGCCGAGGTGCGGGCGCTGGAGGTGGGCGAGACCGGCCTGCCGCTGGGCATGGGCGCACTGGGCGTGGGGCGGCCGCCTCCGGACGTCCGACCGTTCCCGGCGGGCAGCACCCTGCTGCTGATCACCGACGGGGTGACCGAGGCCCGGGACCGTCGGGGGAACTTCTACGACCCGGCGGCGCAGCTGGCGGGGCACGGACCGTTCCATGAGCCGCGGGAGGTGATCGACCTCGTGGTGCGGGACGTCGAGCAGTGGACCGGCGGGCCGCGCGACGACGATATGGCGGTCCTCGCGATCACCCGGCAGCCAACCGCCTAAGCAGGGGAAACTCCGGGCTTTTCGTCGTGTGTTACCGGCTGTGCACGGTGCCGGATGAGAAGATCGACCACAGCATCAGCATCCGCACCGAGCGATTTCCCGCTCCCGCGCAGTTGGGAGTTGATGTGTCCGACAACAGATCAGCACGGAACGACAGAGCAGCTCTGCTGAGTCAGCGCGCCGCCGTCATCTTGCTGCTGGGCGTCCTCACCGCCCTCGGCGCCGGTGCGCTCACCTGC
The DNA here is from genome assembly GCF_040651315.1 of Streptomyces sp. NPDC048506. Taxonomy (NCBI): domain Bacteria; kingdom Bacillati; phylum Actinomycetota; class Actinomycetes; order Kitasatosporales; family Streptomycetaceae; genus Streptomyces; species Streptomyces sp. NPDC048506. The sequence goes on along the minus strand of NZ_JBEZIX010000042.1, from coordinate 63,834 downwards.
TTCAACGGCGGCACCCTGGCCTCCGCGGCCCTCGTGGGCGGCGCGGCCTTCGGCGCCGGGGTCACCTTCTTCCATACCGTCATCGACTGAACGCTCCCGGGGCGCGCCTCGGCCACGTCGCGGCCGTCGCCGCGGCTTGCACCCGGACCGAGGTCGACACCCAAGTCCTTTGGTCGGCACGGCACTTCGACGAGCCGACGGTGTCGGCCGGGCGCAGTCCGAGGGCGGGTTCGCGACCGTCGATCGGCTGGTCCAGGTCGACGCGGACCGTAACACCGAGGTCGGTGGCGGCCAGGCCGGCACCGGCTCGGTTCGTTGAACGAGAAATCACCATGCCCCACCTTGGCCGGCCCTCCCACATTCCAGCCGTCCCGCATTCCACCCGTCTCGCATTCCAGCCGTGGCGAATCATTGAACTTTCATTGAACGCCTCATACCGCCGCCATCCATGCGGACGCCGGCCGACTACCGCACGTCCCGACCGTGACACCGGCAGACACTCCTCACCCACCGAGTGCCGGCGCGCGGACACGGACCGGGGGCTCGGCGCTCCGGACCGGAGTCCGCCGGGCCGCCGACTCCCCAGCGTGACGGGCGTACCCGATACCGCAGCCACCGCACCGCGACGGAGTCGACCCCCGCGTGGAGAGAGCCGGATATTTGCGGAATCCGGGGCCCCGCATGCGGTGCGCCGCCGCACCGCAAGTGCCAGACTTGAGACACCGCGCCCGGCCGCCGGCCGGAGACCCTGTCGCCGAGGGGAACATCATGACCTGGGCATCTTGGACCACCGTCGGAATCCACGCGCTCCCCAACGCGGTGCGCACCGAGGAGATCGGCGTGATCAACGGCGACCTGACCATCCACACCACCTGGTCCGAGGACCTGGCCCATGTGGCCGTGCAGCACACCGGCTCCTCGGACTGGTACACCATGGCCGGCAGCCCCGTCCCCTGCCCCTCCGAAGAGGCCAGCCGCAGCTTCCACCAGGCCGTGGTCGAGGCCGTACGGGGCGGCGAGCGGGCCGACGCTTCCCTGGAGGAGCTCTTCAACCCGCAGGCCGCCGCCTCGGCGGAGCCGCAGAGCCAGCGGCGCGGCGACTCCTAGCAGATCACCCACGCGGCCGGGCATCCTTCTCCGCTGCCTGACCGATAACGACCGCCCCGTGCGCACACCATCGCCGCGCCGGGGCCGTGTCATGTCTCGCTCCGGTTGACCTCCCCGCTCGGCATGTGGCGCGCCGGGCGGGCAGACCGACCTGCCGATGCGCGCCGTCCGCGTCGCCATCGCGCGCTCGGCCGCGTGCGTTCCGCTCCCTCCTCGGCGCGGCGACAGCAGCCGACATGAATTCCGGCAGCGGAGCAACCCTTTCGCGCCACTCCATGTCTCCTGAGGCAGAGCACAGTTGGTCACCCCGCCATCACCCAAAGGTGATCAATTATCAATTTTGGAACACAAATCTTTAATTCCGATCATTTCGCTTTACATGCCCATGCCAGGCCTTAGAGGGTTTGCGCGGGGCCGCACGGCGGCCCCCGTGGTGCTCAACGGCACCGCGCGTACGGGCGGTTGGGCAGCCGGCCGCCCCCGCATCGCTAAGGACCCTCAGCAGTGCGTAGACCCCACATACGCAGCCACCGCCTGGCCATTGCCGTTGCGGTGACCACTGCGGCGACCCTCACCGCCGGGGTGGCCACCGCCGCCTCCGCGGGCTCCGTGGCCGCTCCGGCCGCGGCCTCCTCCCCCTCCACCCCCTCCCTCGCCAAGGTCGTCGACGCGGCCCGCACCGCCGCGTTCGCCCACGCCTCGGCCACCGGCGTCGGCAAGCAGGACACCCTCAAGGCCGTCGACACGATGGTTGACCCGGAGGGTCGGCAGCACGTCCGATTCATCCGTGTCCACCGCGGACTCCCGGTCCTCGGCGGCGACCTCGTCGTCCACCTCACCGCCAAGTCCGCCTACGAGGGCGTGACCCGGGCCTACCGCCACCAGGTCGCGGTGCCCACCACGGACCCGAAGCTGTCGGCCGGTCAGGCCGAGGCCAAGGCCGCCTCCGTGGCCAAGGGTGACGCCGGCGAGGCCGAACTGGTCGTGGACGCCCGCGAGGACCAGACCACGCTGGCCTACCAGGTGCAGGTCACCGACAGCCGTACCACCGAGGCCGGCGGCACCCGCACGGTCGTCCTCGACGCGGTCACCGGCGAGGTGCTCAGCAACACCCCCAGCAACGACTCGTTCCTGTCGCCGGCCGTTCAGGAGAAGCTGCGCAAGCGGGGCGAACGCCTCAACCCCGCGACCGGGCTGACCCCCGTCGCCCCGCCCACCAGCGGCACATCGGCGGCCGTCGCCGGCTTCCCGGCCGCGGCCAAGGGCACCGGCTCGTCCTTCTTCGTCGGCAGTGTGCCGCTGACCACCACCCAGACCGGGCAGAAGTCCTTCGCCCTGAAGGACCCCACCCGCGGGAACACCGAGACCCGGGACGCCGGTGACAAGGAGCCGGAGAAGTTCTCCGCCGGCAAGGCGCTCACCAGCACCACCAACCGCTGGGGCAACGGCACCACCGGCGACCGGACGACCGCCGCCGTGGACGCCCAGTACGGCATCACCAGCACGCTGGACTTCTACAAGAAGACGTTCGGCCGCAACGGCATCAAGAACGACGGCCGCGGGGCACGCGCACTGGTGCACTTCGGCAAGAACGTCGGCAACGCCTACTGGTCGTCGGACTGCGGCTGCATGCTCTACGGCGACGGTGACGGCAAGACCTTCGCCAAGCCGCTGGTCGTCCTGGACGTCACCGGCCACGAGCTGACCCACGGCGTGGTCGATGCGACCGCCAACCTCCAGCCCACCCGCGTCGACACGGACGGCAACCAGTTCGGCGAGCCCGGCTCGCTCAACGAGTCGCTGGCGGACATCTTCGGCAGCGCGGTGGAGTTCGCCACCAACAACCCGAAGAACCCGCCGAACTACCTGATGGGCGAGAAGCTCGGCCTGGAGCAGAAGTTCCTGCGCCGCCTGGACAAGCCGTCGCTCGACAAGCTCGAAGGCACCGTCGACTACTGGTCGAAGGAGTCCTACGACACCGAGGTGCACGCCGGCTCCGGCGTCTCCTCGCACGCCTTCTACCTGCTCGCCGAGGGCAGCGGGAAGAAGACCATCGGCGGCGTCGCCTACGACTCCCCCACCGTCGACGGCTCCACCGTCAGCGGCATCGGCCGGAGCAAGGCCACGGCGATCTTCTACCGGGCGCTCACCCGGTACATGGTCTCCACGACCGACTTCCACGACGCCCGGACCGCGACGCTGCGCGCCGCGAAGGACATCTACGGCGCCGGAAGCACCGAGTACAAGACGGTCGACAAGGCCTGGGCCGCGGTGAACGTCACGGCGGCGAACAAGCCGTCGGCCAAGCACTGAGCACCGGCCCCCGGCCCACAGGTGCCCCCGCCGAACGGCGGGGGCACCGCGCTGTCCACGGTCCGCAGTCCTCGACGACACCACCGGACGGCGCCTACGTTGGAAGCCATGATCACCGATCGCACACGACGGCACTGGCGCCCCGGCTACCCGGTGGCCGCCGGCGTGTTCGCCATCGGCATGGCCGGTACCACCCTGCCCACCCCGCTGTACGGCCTCTACCGCGAACAGCTCGGGTTCTCCGAACTGACGGTGACCGTGGTCTTCGCCGTCTACGCCCTCGGTGTGATCACCGTGCTGCTGCTCGCCGGCAACGTCTCCGACGAGGTCGGCCGGCGACCGGTGCTGCTGTGCGCCCTCGGCCTCTCGGCCGCCAGCGCGCTGTGCTTCCTCTTCGAAGACGGGCTGCCGGCGCTGCTGCTGGGGCGGGTGCTGTCCGGCTTCGCCGCCGGACTGTTCAGCGGCGCCGCCACCGCGGCCGTACTGGAGCTGGCCGGGCCCGGCCAGGAGGGACCCGCCGGGTTCGCCGCGACCGCCGCGAACATGGGCGGCCTCGGCTGCGGTCCGTTGCTGTCCGGGCTGCTCGCCCAGTACTCCCCGTGGCCGCTGACGCTGCCCTTCCTGGTGCACCTCGGCCTGCTGGCCCTGGCCGCGGTGGCGACCTGGCTGCTGCCGGAGACCGTTGCGCACCCGCACCGGCCGCGCACCCTGCGGCCCCGGGGACTCCGTCTCCCGCCCGAGGTGCGCGGGGTGTTCGCCCCCTCGGCCGTCGCCGCGTTCGCCGGATTCGCGCTGCTGGGCCTGTTCACCGCGGTCGCACCGGCCTTCGTCGGCCAGACCCTGGGCGTGCACAACCTGGCCGTCACCGGGCTGATCGTCTTCACCGTGTTCCTGGGATCGACCGCCGGTCAGTTGCTCACCGGACAGATCGGCGTACGAAGGGCGCTGCCCGGCGGCTGTCTGGTGCTGGTGGTGGGGCTGTTGTTGGTCGCCACGTCCCTGGTGGTCACGTCGCTGCCCGTGCTGGTCGCCGGCGCGGTGTGCGGCGGCATCGGCCAGGGCCTGGCCTTCCGCGCCGGCCTGACCGCCGTGGGCCGCGCGGCCCCGCCCGAGCACCGCGGCGGCACCATCTCGGCCTTCTTCCTCGTCGCCTACTTCGGCATCTCGCTGCCGGTGGTCGGAGTCGGCGCGCTCACCCTGGAACTCGGGCTGCGCGGCGCGGGCCTGGCCTTCTCCGCCTGCGTCATCGTGGTCGTGCTGGCCGTCGGTCTGTACGTCCTGCGACGACCGCCGGTGGACGAGGTCTGATCGGCGGCCGACCGCGCCGCGTAAGCCCGCACCGATTGCCGCGGACCGCTACGGCGGGGGCCCTCAGCCCGTACCGGCCGGCGTCCGCACCGCCGCACGGGTGCCGAGCCGTACCCACAGCTGCCGCGGCCCACGGGTGAAGACGCCGGCGTCGGCCGGTTCCGTACCGTCCGCGAACCCCATGGCGGGGAACGCGTCGAGGAGCTGGTTGAGGCCGATCTCCACCTCGGACCTGGCCAGCAGGGCGCCCACGCAGAAGTGCCGGCCCAGGCCGAAGGCGACGTGTGCGGCGGCGGCGCTGAAGGCGCTGGTCGCGCCGAGTTCGGCGCGGCGGACGTCGAACGCGTCGGGCCGGGCGTAGCGGCGCGGATCGCGGTTGGCGGCGCCGATCAGGCAGGTGACCGTGGCGCCGGCGGGCACGGTGCCACCGCTGAGGGTGACGTCCACCTCGGGCTGACGCATGATCATCTGGACCGGTGGGGTGTAGCGCAGCGTTTCGGCGAAGGCGGCGGGGATCAACGTGCGGTCGGCACGCACCGCGGCGAGCTGTTCGGGGCGGGCCAGCAGGTTCCGGACGGTCAGGGCCAGGGCCTTGTCGGTGGTTTCGCCGCCCGCGGCCAGCAGCAGACTCACGAACGCGGTGATGTCCCGGTCGTTCATGCGGACGCCGTCCACGTCGGCGGTGCACAGTCGGGAGAGCAGGTCGCCGCCCGGCGCGGCGCGGCGTTCCCGGAGGATCGGGCGCAGGTACCCGGCGAGCTCCGCGCCCGCGCGACGGCCGGCCGCCGCGACGTCGGGGTCCTGCGCGAGGTTGGCGAGGAAGGCGACGACCGCGGTGTACCAGCCGTGGAAGCGGTCGTGGTCGGCCCGGTCCAACCCCAGCATGTCGACGATCACGTTGATCGGCAGGCGGGTGGCGAACTGCGCCACCAGATCCACGTCCTCCGCGTCGCGGAAGGCGTCGATCAGCTCGCGGGCGTTCCGCTCGATGAGGGGGTGCAACCTCTCGTGCAGCTCCCGGCCGCGGAAGGCGGGCGCCACCAGGGCACGGCGTACGGCGTGTTCGCGGCCGCTCATCTGCGGCAGGGTGCGTCCGCCGTGTGCCGGCTCGATCTGCCAGGCGTAGTTGTCGGTGCTGAACACCGGGTCGCGGAAGGCCCGTTCCACGTCCTCGTACCGCGAGATCAGATAACTGTCGGTGCCCTTGTGGTGGAACAGCGGGTAGTGGTCGCGCAGGATGCGGTACGCCGGGTAGGGGTCGGCCGAGAACTCCGGTGACAGGATGTCGGGGGGCTGAGGAAGGCTGGTCACGATGCGTGACGCTAGGGGGTGGGCCGTGGGCCCGTCCAGAGAGCCTTCGGGGTGCGCGGGTGCGCCGGGGGGCGCATGGCCGGCTGACCCTGCGGATCCCCCGGCCGGGCCGGCGCCGTCGGTGGCGTCAGTCGTGCCCGGCGGCCCGGAGCCGGGCGGCCTCGCGGTGCGCGTTCTCATTGGATCGTCCGGCGCGCGAGCCGGCGAGCTTCTCGGCGAGGTGCCGACCGACCGTGGTGGGCGGATAGAGCGGCTCGGTGCCGGCCGGGACGCAGCCGGGCAGACAGCTGATCTCCGCGTCCCAGTTGCCGTCGTGGAAGTACGCGGCCGAACGGCGCCGGACGACCCGGTCGGTGTCGTCGGTCGGCGGCAGGACCCGGTGCATCGTGGACCGCCACCGGTCGTTGGTCCAACGGGCCAGCAGATCACCGAGGTTGACCAGGAGACAGCCGGGCTCCGGCAGGACGTCGTGCCAGGCTCCGGTGGTGTCGAGGATCTGTAGCCCCCGCACCCGGTCGGCCCACAGCACGGTGACGATGCCGTAGTCGGTGTGCGCGCCCATCCCCATCTGGTCCCGGTCCAGGGTGGTCTCCTGCGCGGGGCGCGGATAGTGGTTCATCCGCAGCACGTCGAGCGAGTGGTCGGTGAACGGCACGAAGTAGCCCTCGGCGAGGCCCAGCGCGTGCGCGAAGATCCCGGTCAGCCGCCGGGCGAGCCCGCCCGCCCGGCCGCACCACTCGCCCACCGCCTCGCGGAACCCCGGCACGGACGGCCAGATGTTGGCCGGGTACTGCGCCTCGGGCAGGTCCAGCCCGGGGAAGTCGGACGCCTCCGAGCCGACGTTGAAGGCCTCGAAGAGGTCCGGGGCGGCGGCCGGCACCCCCAGGCTGAGGCTGAGCCGCTCGGTGCGCGGTGGGGTGTAGCCGCGGTTGATGTCGGGCGACGGCGCGCGCAGTTGCTCCTTCTCCTCCAGCGGCAGCGCGAACAAGGCGTCCAACGCGTCGGCGAAGGCCCGCACCGTGGCCTCGGGGATGCCGTGCCCGCGGATCTGCATGAAGCCGACGGTGCGCGCGGCGTCGTCGACCGCGGTCGCGATGGCCGCACGGCCGGTGCCGCCGCCGGTGTCCCAGCCGGAGATGTCGATGACGGGCACGTCGAGCACGGCGGCGCCGGTGTCCGTCCGCCGCCGCGCGCCGACCGTTGCCCCGTCCGACGCCTTGTCGTTCGCCCGCTCCGCGCTGCTGCCCGTCATGCCCCGCCGCCTCCCTCACCTCGTGCCCGACCACATGCCCGACCAGATGCCCACCGCTCCGGCTCCGCCTTCACCATTCTGCTGACGGGGGAACGGTCCGGTCCACGACGCGCCCGGAGTGGTCGGCCATGACAACACCCTTCGCCACCCCGCCCGTTCCGCTTGGAGGTGCGGCGGGGGCTCCCGCGGCCCGCCGGCCGCTACGCGGACCCGACGGGCCGCCGCCAGTCCGGTGCGCGGCCGAGTACGGCCAGGATCCGATCGAGCGCGCCTGCGTCGTCGTCCACGGGCAGGCCCGGCCGGAAGGCGCTGCCGGGGGCGAGGCGGGCGTCGTCGTCGGGGACGGCGAGGGCTGTCGGCAGTGCGGCCCGGAGGAGTTCCGGGCCCGGGGCGTAGTCGAGGTCCAGGGTGCGCGCGACGTCCCAGGCGTGGACGACGTAGTCGATGAGGTGGAAGCCGATCGCCTGGTGGGCGGGGAAGCTCTGGGCGCTGCTGAACTCCGGCAGGGCGAAGACGCGGTCGGAGTCGTCCACGGTGGCGAAGGCCTCGATGACCTGCTCGGCGGCGTCGCCGTACGACCCGACGGGGTCGGTGCCGAGCGGGTGGACCGACCAGTGGGCCAGGTCCTGACCGTGCCCGAGCGCCGCCGCCGCGAACCCGCGGTGCTGGGCCGTCATATGGGCGAGGAGATCGGCCAGGGTCCATGCCGAGCAGGGAGTGGGTCGACGGAGGTCGTCGGGGCCCGTGCGGCGGACGAGGGTCACGCTGTCCCGGACCGCCTGGGCGTGGAGCAGCTTGAGGTGCGCGAGGTGCGCGGCACTATTGATAGGCATGTGCCTACGATCTGCACCAGCGTATGAATTGTCAAAGGGTATTTTCTTGCCCATGGCCGAGAACGCAGCCGACACGGGCACCGCATCCAGGGGTCGGCCGACCCGACCCGATCTGGCGGCGATGGTCGTTCCGTTGGGGCGGGCACTGATGGCCGCCGAACAGCCGGTCCTCGACGCCCATGGGCTCACCATGTGGGCGTACGCGGTGCTGCTGCGCCTCGACGAGAAGCCGATCCGCACCCAGGCCGCGCTGGCCGAGGCCATCCGGGCGGACAAGACCCGCATCATCGCCGTCCTCGACGACCTGGAGGAACGCAAGCTGATCCACCGCCAGCCCGACCCCGGCGACCGGCGGGTGCGACTGCTGTCGCTCACCCCCGAGGGCCGCCGACTGCGGGACGCCACGCAGTCCGCGATCCAGCAGGGCGAGGAACGACTGCTCGCCCGGCTACCGACCGCCGACCGGGACGGCCTCCTCAGGGGGCTCCAAGCGCTGGCCGCCCTGCCGGAGCTGACACCGGGCAGGTCGGAGAAGCCGGGGAGGAGCAAGCGGGCGGACTAGCGGATGCCCTCCCGGCCTCCGTGGGCCTGCGACGCCTGGCGCCCCGGGCTCATCCGCGAAGAGCGGAAAGACACCCCTCGCTCCCGCACGCGACGCCGAAAACTGCGTTTGCCCTTCTGGCCTGCGCCTTTAGGCTTCGCGCATGGCCACCTCGCCCCGCTTGGAGAAGATCACCCCCGGCAACTTCGACGCCGCGATCGCCCTGAAGGTACGCCCCGACCAGGACCACCTGGTCGCCCCGGTCGTCAAGTCCCTCGCCGAGGCGTATGTGCACCCGGACGTCGCCTGGCCCCGGCTCATCCTCGACGGCGACCGACTCGTCGGCTTCCTGAGGGAGCGGTGCGCGCCCACCGAACTGCACGGATATCGTGCGCCCATGACAGACGATCAGAGTGCCGTGACCGTGGACAGTGGTGTCGAGATCCCGTTACCCGCCGACGGTGAGGTGTGGGCGGTCGGAGCGGTCGTCCTCAATGCGGACGGGAAGGCCTTCGTCCAGAAACGCGGCCCCGAGCGACGGCTCTTCCCCGACTGCTGGGACATCGTCGGCGGTCACGTCGAGCCCGGTGAGTCCCTGCTCGACACCCTCGCAGGCGCCGTAGCGGTGGCGGCATGAGACCTGACGCTTCGTCAGGTGCGTGAGTCGGAGTGGTCGCCTGCGGCGGTGCGGCCTTGAAGGCCGGCGACGGCCTTCAGGGGATGCGTACGCTCAACGCGTAGAGGCGGGTGGTCTGTTCGCTGTTGTTGTTGTCGTCCGACACCAGGTACAGCGGGCGCCGTCCCTTGTGCGGGCCGGTGGTCCAGGGCTCGCCCAGGGCCATCCCCTCCACGTTCTCCAACAGGGGATTGACGATGCGCCCGGGATGGGTCGGGACGACGCCGGGGTCGCCCGCGGGGCACCGGCCGAGGTCGAACAGCAGGCGGTGTTCGACGAAGACGTCGGCCGGCTGGTCGTAGAGCGCCTTGCTCTCGTCCATGGGTTGGGCGCCCTTGAGGGGCACGTCGTAGACCCGGACCGCATTGCCGATGCCGTCCACGTACTGCCGTTCCAGAGCGAGCAGCCGGTCGTCGGCGGACGCCACCAGCTCGGCGAGGTACATGCCTTCCTTGGCCTGGTAGGCGTACTGCCGGTCGAAGGCATAGGCCCCTCCGGGGGTGCCCACATAGCGCTGGATGCGGAGCATGGTGCGGCCGCGGGCGTCGCCGTCCTTGGCCAGCGCGCCCTCCATCGCGGCGTAGAGGTAGCGCCCGTCCGGGGAGACGGTCAGCGATTCGATGGTGCGCCCGGCCTGGCCCTGGCCCTTCGGGCTGGTCCGGAACTCCGGTGGAACGGGCAGGTCCCGGCCCACCTGGGTGCCCGTGGCCATGCTGAAGCGGCGGATGGCGGGGCCGGTCTCCGAGGCGACCAGGATCGTCTTGCCGCCCCGCTCCACGACCAGGCCCTCGCCGTCGAACCATTCGGAGGGTTTGGTGCCGCTCTGGGTGCGCAGCGTCTTGGCGGTGAGCGCCTCGGGCCGGAGCTTCTCGGGCGGGCCGAGACGAAGCGGGAAGACCCGGCCCGTCTGGTTGTCCGTCAGCGCCAGTGCCCTGCCGGGTCCGGTGAGCGCGAGCGCGGACAGCCCGCCGATGGTCTCGCCCGACGCCTGGCGTTTGTCCAGGGCGTCGGAGTAGCTGAGCAGGGTGGCCCGTGGTGAGCAGGCGCCGCCCGGCTGCTGGGGGTTGAGCCCCCGCACCCACTGCCATGCGGGCGGGGCGGCGAGCCCGGCCACCAGGCCGAGCGCCAGCGCTCCCGCGGCGAGCAGCCGACGGGAGGGGCGCGCCGGCGGGGCGGCCGGGGCGGCGACCGCCGCCGTCGGGGGCGGTGCCACGGCCACGTTGCGCACGAAGGGCAGCAGGCCGACGCCGCCCTCGTCGCGGTCCTGGGGCTCCTGCGGCTGGGGCAGCCGGCGTTCGGCCATCCGGTCGCGGACGGCCTCGAAGACGGCGTGCAGCCCGAGCATCTCGGGCCCGTCGGGTACCCCTTCGCGCAGCACCCCGACCAGTTCGCCGGTGAAGGCGGTACATCGCTTGGGGTCCGGGGCGTGCGACTTCCGGTCCCCCGAGGTGGAGGTCATCACATACGCGCCGCGGACCCCCCGCAGTGTCCGCCCGGACGCCCGGACGCCGCGGTCCGCGACGGACATCCCGCCCCTGAGGACCCGGCCGCTGTAGCAGCAGTCGAGCAGCAGGACGCGGCGCTCGGCGGAGCCGTGGTCGCGCATGGCCCGGCGGATGTAGGCGTCGCTGACCGCCGTCTCGGGCTGGTCCTCGACGGAGCCGGGGAGGGTGAGGTAGAGCTCCTCCTCGCTGCGATCCAGCAGGCCGTGGCCCGCGTAGTAGACGATCAGGGTGTCCGCGGCCGCCTTGGCCGCCTCGCGGATCGGCGCCACCAGATCGACGGCGGATTCCGGGTTCGCCACCGTGGTGATCCGCTCCGGGGCGATGCCCAGGATCGCCTTGTCGGTCAGCGCGGCGGCCAGTTCGGTGAGGTTGTGCCGGACGCTGCGCAGCGGTTCGAGTTCGGAGTACCGGTCCACCCCGATGAGTACGCAGGCGCAGCGGGCCGGATCGATCCGCCGCACCTCGTCGGTGCCGGCGTCCTCCGTCGTGGTGTCGACGGTCACTGGCCCCGGTCCCCTTCCGGCTGCGGCTGCGCCGCCGGCTCCGCCCCGGCGTCCGGGGCGGCCTGTACCGGGTCGTCGGGGAACGCCCGCCGGACCGCCGTGAGCTCGTCGGGTGCGGCACCGTGGACGTGGATGACGACCTGGGACCGGGGCCTGCGTCCCTCGCGCCAGGCGGCGTAGGAGAACGGCAGTTGCGCCAGTGCGGCGACCGTCGAGACGAGTGCGAGCACCGCCTCCAGGTCGCCGCCCATCGCGCCGCCGGACCGCTCGCGCACCGGCTCGATCCGCATCCCGTCGCGCAGCGCGCGATCGTCGTGCAGCCATGCGTGGAGCGACCGCAGCTCCCGCCGGCTGTCGGGACCGGTCAGTTCAAACCTGATGTCCATCGCACTCCCCCGGGCGTGCATGTGTGTCACCGTGATCCCAGTGTGCCTGCTGCCACTGACACACCTTCCCTTTCTTCACCGGACGTTACGCGTCCGTTCGCCGTCCAGGGGGAACGACGGCAACGAACGGGGAATGTCGGGGTGATGACGGAGCATCAGACGCGCTCGGGCGCCTCCCCGATGATCCGATGTACGGGCCGGGTGCCCGGGCGCAGGCCGAAGGTCACCAGTGCCACGGCCACCGCGAGGAAGCCGGACAGCACGGCGAAGCCGGTCACGCTGGAGCCCGTGGCGTCGGTGAGCCAGCCCACGAGGTACGGGCCGGCGAATCCGCCCAGGTTCCCCAGAGCGTTGATCAGGCCCATGGCGACGGCGACCACGTCGAGGCGGAGCAGCTGACCGGGGATGGCCCAGAAGGGCCCGTACGGTGCGTAGACCGCGGCGGCGGTGACGCACAGCAGCAGCATCCGGGGCAGCGCGCCGTCGACGGCCTGTCCCAGCAGCAGGGCGGCGATGCCGACGACGAGCGGGACGGCCACCGCCCGGCGGCGTCTGCCGGTGCGGTCGGACCAGGCGGCGTTGGCGATCATGACGACCAGCGCGAGGGTGAAGGGGATCGCGGTCAGCAGGCCCACCTCGGTGGCGGAGCCGTTGTGGGTCAGCTCCTTGATGACCGACGGCAGCCAGAGGTTGAAGCCGTAGAAGCCGGTGATCCAGAAGAAGTAGACGCCGATGAGGACGAGGACCTGCCGCTGCCTGACCGCGTCGAGGTAGGAGCCGTTGCCGGCCGCGGGTTTGGCGGCCTCGTCGGCGGCGAGCGCGCGGTCCAGGTGGTCGGCCTCGGCGCGGGAGATCCACCGGGCCTGCGCCGGCCGGTCGGCGACGGTGAACCACCAGACCACCGCCCACGCCAGGGGCGGCAGGCCCTGGAGCACCAGGACCCAGCGCCAGCCCGCGTGGTCCAGCATCCAGCCGGACAGCGGCGCCATCAGTACCGAGGAGAGCGGCAGGCAGGCCATCCACAGCGCATTGGCACGGGCGCGCTCGCGCAGCGGGAACCACGAGGCGAGCAGGATCAGCACGGCGGGCCAGACGCCGCCCTCGAAGAAGCCCAGGACGAAACGGGCCACATAGAACTGCGCCTTGGTCTGCACGAGTCCGGAGAGGCAGGCGGCCAGCCCCCAGGCCACCATGAGGACCAGGACGGTCTTCCGGGCGCTCCAGCGCTGGGCGAGGATCGCGGCCGGGATCTGGAGGAAGACGTAGCCGACGAAGAACACGCCGCCGACCAGGCCCTTGTCGGCGTTGGACAGGGCCAGGTCGCCGTGCATATAGGGGAGGATGACGGAGACGTTGTTCCGGTCGAGGTACGCCAACAGGTACATCAGGGCGGCGACGGGGATGACGTACACCCACCGCTTGGCGGGGATCGTGGGCGGGGCCGACTGCGGGGCCGGCCGTGGGGTGCGGTCCGTCATCGGGTTGCTGCCGTTCCGTAGGCGGCGCGGATCCGGTCGGTGCAGCGACTGAAGTCGGCGGCGGCGCGGAAGGCCGCTGCCATGGTGCGGTGCGAGGCCCGGCCGCTGCCCGCGATGTCGAAGGCGGTGCCGTGGTCGACGGAGGTGCGCAGGATCGGCAGGCCGACGGTGACGGACACGGTGCCGTCGAAGTCGACGGTCTTGGCGGGGATGTGGCCCTGGTCGTGGAAGTGGGACAGCACTCCGTCGAAGCGGCCTTCGAGGCCCTGGTGGAAGACCGAGTCGGCGGGGATCGGCCCGACGACGCCGAGCCCCTCGGCGGCCGCCTTCTCGACGGCCGGGCGCAGCGCGGTGATCTCCTCGTCGCCGAAGTGGCCGCCCTCGCCGCCGTGCGGGTTGACCGCGGCGACCGCGAGGCGGGGCGCGTCGTGGCCGAAGACGCGCAGTGCGGTGACGGCGTGCCGGATGCTCGCCGCGACCCGGTCCTCGGTGATCTGGTCCAGTGCCGCGCGCAGGGCGAGGTGGCGGGTGGTGAAGAAGATCTTGAGGCCGCGGACCACGAACATGGTGTCGAAGTGTGCCGCGCCGGTGAGTTCGCCGAGCATCTCGGTGTGGCCCAGGTGCGGTGAACCGGCCGCCCAGATGGCTTCCTTGTTGATCGGAGAGGTGACGATGCCGTCGACCTCCCCGGCCAGCGCGGCCCGGGTGGCGGCCTCGATGGCGGCGACCGCGGACCGGCCGGCCACCGCGTCGACGGTGCCCCACGGGAGGTCGTCGGGGGCGACACCGAGGTCGAGGACGTCGATGGTGCCGGGCTCGAACCGCGCCTCACCGGGCGCGCCGACCGCGTTCACCCGGACGTCGAGACCGCAGACCGCGACGGCGCGGCGCAGTACGGCGGCGTCCCCGACGGCGAGTCCGCGGGCGAGTGCGGTGCTCGCCGGGTCGGCGAGGGTTCGGGCGGTGATCTCCGGGCCGATGCCGACCGGGTCGCCGAGGGTGACGGCGAGGAGGGGCAACGGCTCTGCGGAGTCCGGCTGATGACGCTGCGTCAGCTGGCCGTGGGTCATGGCGTGGCCTTTCGAGGGGAGCGGTGAAGGGGCCGGCGGGGTGCTCGTCCGGTGGTCACGGCGGCGGTGCGGTGGTGTGCCCTCCGGTGCGGGGCGGGGTGCCGGGGGCGTACCGGATGCAGGCCGCGCGCAGGTGTTCCAGGCAGTCGCGGGCGGCGTCGGGGCCGCCTATCAGGCCGCCCTTGGTGGCGAACGGCAGCCCGTCGTGCGGGCCGCCCACCAGGTGTCCGGCGACGGCCAGCGGCAGCACCTCGGTCTCGATGGCGAAGCCGTCGGCGCCCAGCGCCGAGGTGACGGCCGCGGCGACGTCGCCGCCCGAGGCGTACAGCCCGCCGGGGCTCAGCTCGGCGACCGCGCGACGGGTGACCTCGGCCAGGCAGCGCAGCAGGCGCGCGGCGGTGCCGGGGTCGGGTACGGGGACCGGTCCGTCGGCGGCCACCGGTGCGGGGGCCACCCGGACGCCGAGCACCGTGGCCCCCTCCTGCGCGGCCGCGCGCAGCGCCGCCACCGTCCGGTCGGCGTCCGGGTCGGCGGGGTCGAGGTCGGCCCAGCGGGCGCCGAGCGCCGTTTCCGTACGGGCGAGTTGGGTGCGGGTGCGATCGGTGGTGCTGCCGACGACGGCCAGGATGCGGGCCGGTGGGCCGCCGGTGGGGCGCAGGCCCAGTTCGGCGGCGAGGGCCGCGCCGAAGGGGCCGGAGTCCAGTGCGACCCAGCGGATCCGGTCCGCTTCGGCGAGACGGGCGGCGGCGACCGCGACGGTGTGCAGGTGCGCGTTCTCGGTGGCGTCGCAGACGGTGACCTCGGCCCGGCTCTCCCGCAGGGCCGAGACCACCGCGTCCGGGCCGCGTTCGACCACGTCCAGGGCCAGTTCGCCGAGGGTGCGCCGGCTCTGGGCGCCCAGGACGGCCGTGACCCGCGCGTGCCGCACGGGGTCGAAGGGGTCGCGGGCCACGGCCGTGCGGGTCAGCGGGACGCCGTCGACGAGGTGCAGGCCACCGACGGTGGTGCGGCCGGCGTCGGGGAAGGCGGGGACGGCCAGCGTCCGGATCGTGGCGGACGGCTCGCGGGCGGTGAGCTCGTCGAGGAGCGCGTCGAGCTCACTGCCGGGGTTGCCGCGGAGCGTGGTGTCGACGCGTTTGACGATCAGGGGTGCCGGGCCGGCCGTCCGGGCCGCGGCGCGGACGGCCGCGTAGGCGCGGGCGGCGGGCCAGTGGCGGGACGCGGTGTTGATGACGAGCACGTCGACCCGGTCGGCATAGCGTTCGGCCTGGGCGAGCGCGCCGACGGTGACGGCCCGTAGGCCGAGGCGGGCGTAGAGCGCGCCCGTGGCGTTGCTGCCGGTGAGGTCGTCGCCGATGACGAGCACCTGGGCCATACGACCCTCCTCCCAAGTGACGGAATCACGCATTTCTTCATGCGTGATTCACGCAACTCAGGGTGGCGACCCGTCGGACGGACTGTCAAGAGGGGTGCAGCGCAACGCCGTCGACCGTACGCACCGGCCACCCCGCGTCCGTGAACGCGCCCAACTGCCGCTCCCCGCCGCCGGAGATCAGCCCCGTACCGGCGGGCATCGCCGCCCAGTACGGGAAGCCCCGCCGGCCACCGAGCTTGGAGTGGTCGGCGAGCACCCAGGCGGCCCGGGCGCACTCGGCCATCGTCTCCTTCAGCGCGGCCTGTTCGAGGTCCGGGCAGTTGATCCCGCGACGGGGGTCGAGTCCGTCGACGCCGAGGAAGGCGACGTCCGGGGTGAGCCGGCGCAGCGCCTGCTCCGTACGGGTGCCCAGCAGGGATTCGTTGGGGCGTCGCAGCCGGCCGCCGAGCACCACCACCTCCACCTCCGCGTCCGCCAACTCCACCAGTGTGGACAGCCCGTTGGTGACGACCGTGACGTCGGTGCGGTCGCGCAGCTCGTGGGCCAGCCGCGCGACGGTGGTCCCCGCGTCGAGGAGCACCACGTCGCCGCTGCGGACCAGCCCGGCCGCGGCGCGGGCGATGGCGTCCTTCTCGGTGCGCCGGGCGCGCTCCTTGTCGCGCCGGGGTCGCTCCACGGCGCGGTGGTCGACCGCACCGCCGTAAGTGCGGGTGATCCGGCCGCCGGCCGCCAACGCGGCCAGATCGCGGCGGACGGTGGACAGCGAGACGTCGAACTCGGCGGCCAGGTCGTGCACGCTGATGTCGCCCGCCCCGAGCAGTTCCACCATCCGCTCCCGACGGTGCCGGGTGGCCGAGCGCTCCCCACTGGTCACGTCATTCCCCGCCTCTCGAGTTGCGCGATTCGCGCAACTCGAGACTAACAGTCGGTGCGCCGGCCGTGGAGCGGACCGTGCGGGAGTCCGTCCTCAGGCGAGCACCTTCGCCTTGGCCTGCTGGAACTCCTCCTCGGTGAGGTCGCCGTGCGCCTTCAGCTCGGCGAGCTTCGCCAGCGACTCGGCGTGCCGGGCGCCCTCCCCCTCGGTCGCGGCGGTCTCCCGGATGTACGTCTTCAGCTGCTTCTGCTGCTGTTCGAGTTGGGCGACCTCGCGCTCGCTCATGCTGCGGCCCCGTGCGAGGACGTAGACGAAGACGCCGACGAAGGGCAGCAGGATCACCAGGACCAGCCACCCGGTCTTGGCCCAGTTGTTCAGGTCCCGGCTACGGAAGATGTCACCGATGATCCTGACCAGCAGGAACAGCCACATGACCCAGAGGAAGATCAGGCACATCGTCCAGAATGCGTTGAGCAACGGGTAGTCCATCACGGCCTCCTTACCGCTCCGAGCCGTGCCGTCACCTTCAAGCATCCCCGCCGTCGGCCGCCACCGCGACCAGGTCCCCGTCGGGGAGCGCCTGCTCCGTCCAGATGACCTTGCCGCTGCTGGTGTAGCGCGTCCCCCAGCGTTCGGCGAGCTGGGCGATCAGGAAGAGGCCCCGGCCGCCCTCGTCCGTGGTGGCGGCCTGCCGCAGGTGTGGCGAGGTGCTGCTGCGGTCGGAGACCTCGCAGATCAGCGAGGTGTCGCGGATCAGCCGTACGCGGATGGGACCGGAGGCGTAACGGATCGAGTTGGTGACCAGCTCGCTGAGGATCAGTTCGGTGGTGAACGCCTCGTCCGGCAGCCCCCACTCGATCAGCTTGCGGACGGCCCCGGCCCGCACCTGGGCCACGGCGGAGGGGTCCGGCGGCACGTCCCAGTCGGCGACGTGCGCGGCGTCCAGCACCCGGGTGTGGGCGACCAGCAGCGCGATGTCGTCGCTGGGGCGCTCGGGCAGCAGCGCGCCGAGCGCCGCCTCGCAGATCTCCTCCGGGCTCCGTTCGGGGTGGTCGGCGAGGGTACGGGTGAGCACCGCCATGCCCTCGTCGAGGTCGCGGTCGCGGTCCTCGACGAGCCCGTCTGTGAACAGGACCAGCTGGCTGTCCTCCGGCAACTTCCGCTGCCAGGTCTCGAAGGGCAGACCGCCCAGACCGAGCGGCGGGCCGCCCGGCACCTCGGCGATCTCGGCGGTGCCGTCCGGGCGCAGGACCAGCGGCTGGACGTGCCCGGCCCTCGCCATGGTGCAGGTCCCGGACGCCGGGTCGTAGATGGCGTACAGGCAGGTGGCGCCGGTGACCGCGGCCTCGGCCCCTTCGGCCCCCTCGTCCTGGTCGATGCGGGTGACGAGTTCGTCGAGGTGCCAGAGGATCTCGTCGGGCGGCAGGTCCAGGTTGGCGAAGTTGTGCACCGCGGTGCGCAGCCGGCCCATCGTGGCCGCGGCGTGCAGGCCGTGCCCGACGACGTCGCCGACGACCAGGGCCACTCGGGCGCCGGGCAGCGGAATGATGTCGAACCAGTCGCCGCCGACGCCGCCGAGCCCGCTGCGGCCGGCCTGGGCGGGCAGGTAGCGGTAGGCGGCCTCCACGGCGTTCTGCTCGGGCAGCCCACGTGGCAGCAGGCTGCGTTGCAGGGTCACGGCCATGGTGTGCTCGCGGGTGTACCGGCGGGCGTTGTCGATGCTCACCGCGGCGCGGGCGACCAGCTCCTCGGCGAGGGAGAGGTCCTCCTCCTCGAACGGCTCGGGGTCCTGGGAGCGCCAGAAGATGACCACGCCGAGGATGGCGCCGCGGGCCCGCAGCGGGACGGCGATCCTGGAGTGGATGCCGTGCGCGACGATCTTCCGGGCGCGCTGTGGGCTCTGTAGGTGCCAGCCGCTGAACTGCGTCAGATCCGGTTCGAGGACCGCCTCGCCGCGGGCGATCCCGGTGCCGAGCGAGGTGGCCGGCTCGAAGCGGATCAGTGTGCCGACCTCGTACAGGCCGCTGCCCGGGGGAACGCCGCTGGCCGCGGTACGCCGCATCTCGATGCCGATGCCGGCACCGCTGGGCGGCGACGGCTCCTCGCCGTTCAGCACCTCCTCGGCGAGGTCGACGGTGACGATGTCGGCGAACCGGGCCACGGCGAACTCGGTCAGCTCCTCGCAGGTGCGGACCACGTCGAGGGTGGTGCCGATCTCCGTACCGGCGTCGTAGAGGAGCTTGAGGCGCCCGCGGGCGACATCGGCGCGGCCGGTGACCACCCGCAGCTCGGTGGTGTCGCGGAGCGTGGTGACACTGCCGGGCGGGCCGCCCGCCTGGTCCGTCGAGCGCTGGTTGACGGCCAGCAGCCGTTCGCCGACCGGGTGGACCTCGTCGGTGACCACGCGGCCGGAGGCCAGCAGCTGGGCCGTGGCGGGGTCGAGCCCCAGGTCCGCGACCTGGCGCCCCTCGACGTCCTCCGGCAGGGCGAGCAGCCGGCACGCCTCGTCGTTGGCGAGCAGCACCCGGCCGTCCCCGCCGACGATGATCACGCCCTCGCGCACCGCGTGCAGCACCGCGTCGTGGTGCTCGTACATCCGGGTCATCTCGGCCGGGCCGAGGCCGTGGGTCTGACGGCGCAGCCGTCGGCTGACCAGTGCCGTGCCGCCGGTGGCGAGGAGGAGGACGCCGGCCGCGGCACCGAAGAGCAGCGGGAACTGCTGGTCGACGACGCCGCTGACCTTCTTGATGGTGATGCCGGCCGAGACCAGCCCGATGACCTTGCCCTTGTCGTCGAAGACCGGCACCACGGCCTGCACCAGGGGTCCGATGGTGCCGACGATCTTCTCGGTGACCACACCGCCGTTGAGCGCCGGCTGGATCGTGCCGACGAACTTCTTGCCGATCCGGTTCTTGATCGGGTGGGTGTAGCGGATGCCCTCGGTGTTCATCACGACGATGAAGTCGACGCCGGTGAGCCTGCGGGCGGCCTCGGCCCGCGGTTGCAGTACGGCGGTCGGGTCAGGGCTCTGCAACGCCTCCTGGATGCCGGGGGCGGTGGCGACGGTCTGGGCAACGGCGACCGACCTGTGGCGGGCCTCGCGCTCCGAGTCGGACCGGGATTGCAGCACAAGCGCCGCCATGGCGGCGGCGACGAGCATGACCACGATCGCCACCTGCAGGAGAAAGACCTGACCTGCGACAGTTCTCATCCTCAGAACCGAACGCGGGCGGCCGTAGCGTCCGGCCATGTCCTCTTTCTACACCTCCCGCATACGGTGGGCGAGCCGCGCACTGCGGAGCGCAGCAGCCGCTGAGGCCCGTTCGTACCGGCCGGCCTCACGGGTTGTTCGAGGATCGTCCCGTGATCTGCGGCCGGGCGCCAGAGGGCGGGAAGTCCCAGCGGTAGGTTTTACTGCCGCACATATGCGAATGTCCTCGACGAAGAGGACAGATGCGCCGGTCACCGACGGGCACCCGACCCGCGACGACCGGCTCAGGTTCTGGACTGCTCATGTAACTCTCCCCACAGATTTGAAGTCGCGTCGGGCGCTGATATGCCGGTCGAGTGATCCGGCACTGGGCACAACGTGCCTGGTCAGTACGGGTTAGCGGGCGTCCGGAGGCGGGGTGCGGGGGCCGTCGGGGGCGTGCGGGCGGCCCTATGGCCCGGTTCGACGGTGTGAGACGTTCTTGGGCATGCATGTTCCCGAGGAGATCCGTGCAGAGGCGGCCGCGCTCATCGACCACCACGCGCTCGGACCGTGGAAGCCCGACGACGCCGACCGGCGGGTCGCCGTGGCGCTGTTCCGCCACCTCGAAACCGGCCTCCCCCTCACGGGTGAGGAGATCCGGTCCGTCCTGAGGGACGCGGAACCGTCGAACGGCGACGGCGCGCGGCTGCTGGAGCTGCTGCGGATGACGGCCGGTCTGCTCGACGACGCGGCCACGGCCGACGGTCCCGCCGGCCGCGACGCCGTGGACCACGTGTGCCTGCTCCTGGACGCGCTGGCGCTGTCGCGCCCTGCGGGCCAGTAGGCGGGACTCTCTCCCGGCGCACCCACGCACCGCGCCCACCCCCGCACATGGACCCGCCCACCCCCCGAAGGGGGGTGGGCGGAGGGGAAAACGGAGGGGAAGGCCGAGAGGCCGTTTGGGCGGGGCCCTGCGGTCAGCCGTGTGACACGGGCGCCACCGCCGCCACGGGCTCCTCGACGGGGGCCTGACCGTCCTCGGGGACCGAGATGACCCAGTGCGTGTCCTGGCGCGGGCGCAGGTAGAGCGCCCAGTACAGCGTGGCGGCGGCGACGATGGCTCCGGTGATGACCAGGCTCTTGGTGCTCTGCTGGTAGAGCACCCAGGCCAGCACCACGATCAGCAGCGCCGGGATCGCCGGCCACAGCGGCATCCGCCAGGCCATCCGGTGCTTGTGCTCACCACGCCGCGAGACCAGCGCGCCCAGGGCGACGAAGACGTACATCGCGGCGACGGCCACGCCGGTGACCTCGCTGAGCGTGTCGAGGTTGACGAAGCACAGGGCCGCCCCGGGGACGCCGACCGCGAGAGTGGCCGCCCAGGGGGAGCCGAAGCGCCGCCCGACGTGCGAGAAGACGCGGTTGACCACCGTCGGCCAGGCGGCGTCGCGGGCCGAGGAGAAGACCACGCGGGAGTTCTGGATCACCATCACGATCGTCGCGTTGATGATCGCCAGGGCGATGCAGAGGCTGACGAAGGTGCCGATGCCGGAGTTGCTCCACTCCTGCACCATGCCGGCGATGTCACCCGCACCGAGGGTCTTGAGGTCGGGGGCGCCGAGGGTGATCGCGACGACCGGGATCAGGACCACGGCGGCGCCGATGGCGAGCGTCCACAGCACGGTGCGGGAGACGTTGCGGCGCGGGTTCTCCATCTCCTCGGCGAGGTACACCGCGGTGGAGAAGCCCTGGAGGATGAAGAGCGCGGTGGCCAGTCCGGTGACGATGAGGCCGGCGGTCACGGCCGTGCTGTGTCCGTGCCCGGCGTCGATGACCGGGTGGACGAGTACGGACGCGGAACGCTGGGTGTGGCTGAAGCCGAGGAAGGCGACGACCGCACAGGCCACGACCTCCAGCACCAGGAAGATGCCGGTGATCCAGGCGTTGGCGCGCAGGTCGAGCAGGCCCATGGCGGTGGCCAGCAGCATCACACCGGCGGCGGTGTACTGCGGATCCAGATGGATGACCGGCGCCAGGTAGTCGGCGGTGCCCAGGGCGATGATGGGCGGCACGATCATGACGACGATCAGCGAGAGGATGAAGACCAGCCACCCCGCCAGGCGGCCCATGAGGGTGCCGACCATCGCGTACTCGCCGCCGGAGCTGGGGATCAGCGTGCCGAGCTCGGAGTAGGTGAAGGCCACTCCGATGCACAGCAGGCCCGCGATGGCGATGGTGAGGGCGGTGCCCGTGCCCAGGCTGGCGAACGAGTCCGGCACGATCACGAAGAGCGAGGACGCCGGGGTCAGACAGGACAGCGTGAGCAGCGTGCCGCCGACCACTCCGATCGACCGGGTCAGCTTGGGGGTGTGGGTGGCGTCCCCGTGCGCTGCATCGCGGGTGTCCCGCTCAGGAGCTGCGGAGGCAACAGGCGTGTAGGGCATATCGGTCATCCGTATCCCATCGATGCTGGCGGCAGGAGGGGGCACTTTCAGGGAAGTGCGCCGTGGAGCGGCAGTGTCCGGCTCAGCGCAGGCGCCGCTGTGGTGACCGAATAAAACCCCCGCCGTCGACTCCCGTCAAGGTCTTGTTAAGAGCGTGAGACAACGAAATCCGTAGCTGATGGAGCGTCTACCGACCCTTATCCATAGCGATGACGAGACAGAAGAGCGGATTCCGCGGCCGCATGGGCGGCTGCGGAATCCGCTGGCGGCTCCCCCGCCGACCGTCGAATCCGTAGCGGCGGCGTGCCGCCGGGCCGGAACCTCGGAACGTCCGGCCGGGCCTCATGCCCGCTGCGCGTGGACCCGCGCGATGAGCAGGGCGACGTCGTCGTGCCCGTGCTCGTCGCGCAGCGCACCCAGGAGGCGGTCGCACAGGCCCTCCAGGTCCGGCTCGGGCTTGGCGAGCATGGTGAGCAGGGTCTCCAGGCGGCTGTCGATGGACTCCTGGCGGGTCTCGATCAGTCCGTCGGTGTAGAGGACGAGCTGGTCGCCTTCGTGGAGCGGGACCGTGGTCTGCTCGAAGGGCACACCCCCGACGCCGAGCGGGGCGCCGGTGGGCAGGTCGAGCAGCTCCGGCGACTGTCCGGCCCGCACCAGGACGGGCGGCAGATGCCCGGCGACGGCGATCCGGCACAGGCTGCGGTGCGGGTCGTAGACCGCGTACAGGCAGGTCGCGAAGGCCGGGTCGAGGCCGACGGCGATGTGGTCGAGGTGCCGGAGCACCTCGTCGGGGTCGAGGTCGAGGTCGGCGAGCGCACGGGCGGTGGTGCGCAGCTGACCCATGGTGGCCGCGGCGTTGATACCGCTGCCCATCACATCGCCGACGACCAGGGCGGTCTTGTCGCCGACCACCGGGATGGCGTCGAACCAGTCTCCGCCGACCTCGCTGGCCGCCTGGGCCGGCTGGTAGCGGTAGGCGATCTGCATGCCCGTGGGCTGCGGCGGCCGGTGGTTCATCAGGTGGCGCTGGAGCGTGAGCGCGGTACGGCGTTCGCTCTGGTAGGAGCGGGCGTTGTCGATGCACACCGCCGCCCGGGCGGCCAGCTCCACGGCGAGCACCACATCGTCCTCGGCGAACGGCAGCGGATTGCGTGCGCGGTACAGCGACAGCGCACCGAGCACCTCACCCCGGGCGATCAGCGGCACCGCCAGATAGGAGTGCACTCCGGCCCGCCCGAGGAGGGCGGCGCCCTCCGGGTCCGCGGCTATGTGCGCCAGGTCCTCCTCGGCCACCTGGGCGACGTGCACCGGGCGGGCCTCGGTCACACAGCGGGTGATCAGCCGGTCGGTCTCGTACGCGGCGATCTGGCCGGTGGGGTCGGCGGCGCGGAGGGCGTCGGTGGGGTAGGCCGCGGACACCGCGAGCGCACGGAAGCGGGCGGGCCCGCCGCGGGTCAGCGCGCTGGGGCGACGGCCGTCCAGAACGGCGTCGAGGACGTCGACCGCCGCCATGTCCGCCAGTTCGGGCACGATGACGTCGGCCAGTTCATGGGCGGTCTGATCGACGTCGAGGGTGGTGCCCACGGTCGCCGAGGCGTCGGCGATGACGGCCAGCCGACGGCGGGCCCGGGCGGCCTCGGTGGCGGCGCGGTGCTGTTCGGTGACGTCCACGACGGAGGTGGCCAGCCCCAGCACCCGGCCGTTGGCGTCCTCCAGCCGGTAGTACGACACCGACCAGGCCTGGTCGGCGCCGGGGTCGGCGGCGGTTCCGCCGACGGTGAACTGGTCGAGCAGCGGACTGCCGGTCTCCAGGACCTCCCGCATCCGGGACACGATCACGTCGGTGTCCAGATAGGAGAGGGCCTCCCGGACGTGGCGGCCGATGTGCTGGTCGGCGGGGAGGCCGTTGATGCGCTCCAGGGCGGGGTTGACCATGACGAAGCGGAGGTCGGTGTCCAGGACCGCCAGACCGATCGGCGACTGGGCCACCAGGCGCACCGACAGCGCCAGGTCCCGCTCCACCCGCCGCAGCACGGCCTGGTCGGTGGCGATGCCCAGGGCGTAGTACTCGCCGCGCTCGTCGAGCAGCCGCATGTTGCGGAACTCGACGAGCCGGGTGCTGCCGTCCTTGTGCCGGACCGGAAAGACCCCGGCCCAGCTCTCGCCGCCGGCCATGACCTCGGAGAACAGTCGCAGCACCAGGTCGACGTTCTCGGGTGCGACCAGCAGCCGGGCGGCGTGCCGGCCCAGCGCCTCCTCCGCGCTCCACCCGAAGAGCTTCTTCGCCTGCGGGCTCCACAGGGTGATCCGGCCCTCCGCGTCCAGCATCACGGCGGCCACACCGAGCACGTCCATCAGGCCGCCAGGCTGCCCCGGTGCGGCCCCGACCGGGGCAGCGCCCTCGGGGATCGCGTCGGTCGCACCCATCCAGGCACTCCTTCCGCCGGTCACCGCTGACCGACAGCCGTGGCGCTCTCCGTACATCGGCCGATTCTCGCCGTGTTTGCCGCTGCCCCCCATCATCCCTCCACACGGGACGGCCCCGCAGGGAGAGCGGGAGCCGCAGGGCAGGGGCGCCCCGTGCGCGAGGGAGCATTATCCGCCGCCGTGCACAGGTCGGCGACCGTGTTGGCGATATTCAGGGCGCCGATTCCGGTCGGGGTTCGGCGATGCGGGCGCGGACCGACGGCCGTACGCCGCAAGGGCCGTGGGCGGTGCGGGGTGCCGGACGACGCCCGGTCCGACGGCTCCGACTTGGGGATGTCGATCTCCAGCGACTACCCTTGCTTCGTTGCCTCTAGCAACTAAATATCGTATCGCGCCCCGGCGACAGTGACCGCGTCCGCCGGGTGTCAGGAGGAAGCCCACCATCATGTCCATCGCCGACCGGACATTCCGCACCTACGTGGAGGAGAACCTCGATGTCCTTAGCGCAGACCCGACGCGTGAAGCCATGGTCCATCAGGGACGCCGGGTAACCGCGGGCGAGTTCCGCACGCTGGTCCACCGCATGGCACGGGCGCTTCAGTCCCGTGGCGTCGAGCGGGGCACCACCGTCACCCTGCTCAGCGGGAACCTCCCGGAGACGCTCGCCGCCCGCTACGCCGCCAACCTGATCGGCGCCCGGGTCAACCACCTCTACAACAAGTTGTCCGCCGAGTCCCAGGCCGACATCGTCCGTGACGTCGAGACCCGTGCGCTGATCGTCGACCCGCGGTACGCCGAACGGGCCGCCGAGGTCACCGAGTTGGCCCCGGTGCCGGAGGTCCTGGTCCTCGGCCCCGCGAAGGTGGGGACGGACCTGCTGGAACTGGCCGCCGGCCGGTCCGACGCGCCCTTCGCGAGCCTGGCCCGCCCTGAGGACGTCTGCACCATCCGCCACACCGGGGGCACCACCGGCCACCCCAAGGGCATCTGCACCACCTTCGAACAGGCCCGCTGGTTCCGCGGAGTACTGCCGGAGAACTCCGCGCCCGAGCGCCGGCAGCTGGTCTGCACGACCCTCGCGCACGCCGCGGGACTGATGGCCGACAACACGCTGCGCACCGGGGGCGCCGTCGTCCTGCTCGACGACTTCGACCCCCGGGCCGTGCTCGCCGCCATCGAACGCGAGCGCATCACCGACATGTTCCTGCTGCCGCCGCTGCTCTACCAGCTGATGGACCACCCGGACGCGCGGCACACCGACACCTCCAGCCTGCGGATGCTGACCTACGGCGGCTGCCAGGCCTCGCCGGCCCGAATAGCCGACGCGGTACGGAGGTTCGGCCCGGTACTGCTCCAGGGCTACGGGCAGAACGAGGCCGGCGGGATCAGCGTGCTGCGCCAGGAGGACCACGACCCCTCCCGCCCCGACCGGCTGCGCTCCGCGGGCAAGGTGCTGCCCGACGTCGAGGTGGCGATCCGCGACGAGTCGGGCCGCGATCTGCCGACCGGCGAGCACGGCGAGGTCTGCGTCCGCTCCGAGATGATCATGCAGGGGTACTGGAAGCAGCCCGAGCTGACCGCCGAGGTGCTCCGGGACGGCTGGCTGCACACCGGGGACATCGGATTCCTCGACGACGAGGGGTACTTGACCATCGTCGACCGGATCAAGGACATGATCGTCGTGGTCGGCGGCCATGTGTACACCACCGAGCTGGAGGACCTGCTGAACTCGCACCCGCAGGTACTGCAGAGCGCGGTCTTCGGCGTCCGTGACGCCGACCGGATGGAGCGGGTGCACGCCGCGGTGGTGCGGGAGCCCGACAGCACCGTCGACGAGCGGCAGCTGCGCGCGATGGTGTGCGCCGAGCGCGGCGCGATGTACGAACCGGCCCGGATCACCTTCGTCGAGGCGCTGCCGCTGACCGACGCCGGCAAGCCGGACAAGAAGGAGCTGCGCCGGCTGGCCGAGCAGGAGACCGCCGCCGCCCGATGACGGGCCGGCACGGGCCGCCACGGCATGGCGCCGCGGCGGCCCGAGGTGGCCGGCGCCGGTCAGTCCCAGCCGAGCAGGCTGAACGGAAAGCCACGGCCGATGCCGAAGCTGAAGGGCCCGTAGGTGAAGCGGCGGTCCTCCTCGTGGTGCCGCTTGTGACTCTTACGACCGTGCTGGCCGTGGCCGGACGACTGCGCGCACGGCTTCCCGTGGGCGGCCGAGGCCACACCGGCGAACGGGACGACGGTGGCGGTGGCGAGCACCGCGGCGGCCACCGAACGTCCTATGAACTTGCGCATGGCGTTCTCCTGATCGGCAGGAAATCTGACAGTCCGATGGATACCGCGCGCTGTCGCACGCCCCGCAGACACGGCGCACACTCACTCCAACGGGCCCGGGAATTGCGCCACTCGCCGTGCCGCACCGGCCCGGTCAGAGCCGGATGACGACGAGCGCCGTGTCGTCGGTGGCCCCGGCCGGCGGCAGCAGTTCGGCCAGCAGGGCGTCGGCGAGCGTCTCGGGGTCCACGCCCTGGTGCCGGGCCAACGCCTCGGCCAGCCGGGTCAGACCGACGTCGATGTCCTCACGGCGACGCTCGATCAGCCCGTCCGTGTAGAGGACCAGCACGGCACCGTCGGTGAAGGCGATCCGCGCCTCGGGGCGGGCCACGTGCTCGGGCCGCGCCCCCAACGGCGGATCGGTCGCCCCGTCCAGCAACCGGACCGTGCCGTCCGGGTGCAGCAGGGCCGGCGGTGGATGGCCCGCGCTGCTGTAGGCGATGGTGTGGCTGCTCCAGTCGATGATCGTCTGGACCGCGGTGGTGGACTCGGCGCCCTCCACCGAGCGGGCGTAGAGGCCGAGCACCTCCAGCGCCTGGGCGGGGCCGCGGGCGACCAGGGTGGCGGCGCTCAGCGCGCTGCGCAGCTGGCCCATGACGCAGGCGGCGTCCAGCCCATGGCCCACGACGTCACCGACTGCCACGGCCACCCGGCCCCCGGGCAGTTCGGCCAGGTCGTACCAGTCGCCGCAGACGTTCAAGGCGCCGATGGCGGGCCGGTAGCGGACCGCGGCCCGGTGGTGCCCCACGGGGCGCGGCCTGGGCAGCATCGCGTCCTGGAGGGCCAGCACCACCTCCCGTTCCCGGGCATGGGCCTGCCGCAACCGGTCGTTGACCTCCTGGAGTTCCTGCGCACGGGTGTAGAGCTCGGCCTCCAACCGCTCCCGGTCGTCGTGCTCCTCGGAGCCGGCCCGGACGATCTCGGTGACCTCCTCGACCCGGTGCACGATCAGCCGGACCCGCCCCTCGGCGTCGACGACGGGCGCGTTGACCGGGCTCCAGTAGCGCTCCTCGAAGAAGCCCGGTCGGCCGGGCGCCTCGACGTCGTAGCGCTGAAGCGCCATGGTGTCGCGTTCGCCGGTGGCCACGACCCGTTCCAGGGACGCCAGCAGGTTGCGCTGCCCGGTCGCCTCCGGGTCGTCGGGGTTGTCGGGGAAGACGTCGAAGAGGTGGCGGCCGACCACCTGGTGGCGCTCCCGCCCGGCCCGGTGCAGCAGCGCCTCGTTGACATCGACGATCACGAACTCCGGACTGAGCAGTATCACCGCGCCCGGGAGCGCCTGGAAGACCGCCTCGTAGTCGATCTCCGGTCCGCCCCTCATGTGCTGCCCGCATCCCACGCCGGGCCGTGCGCCGGGCCGCCGCTCTCCTCCGGTGCGCTGCTGTCCTTCGCCACGTGCGGAATGATCCCGCCCGAACCGCCCGGGCGCATGCCGGGACGGGTGCCGGGTGCCCCCGTCGGGGCACGAACGGCGAGTCCGGTGCGCACGCCGTCCCGCCCGTCGGCCACCGCCGTTCGGGTCAGCGCTTCCGGGCCCGGCTCGGCTGGACCCGGGCCGGCTCGCCCGCCATCTTCGGATGGTCGGGGGGATAGGGCAGGTCGCCCAGCCCTTCCTGCGTCGCGTGCCGCTCCGCGAGTTCCAGGACCGACTCCAGGCCGAAGGCGTGGTCCGCCATGTCCGCGTGCACATCGCCGAGTTCCGCGAAGCGCACCGGGACCGTCCGCAGATCGAAGTCCTCGGGGGCGGCGTCGGACAGCTCCTCCCAGCGCAGCGGGGTGGACACGGTGGCCCGCGGCCGGGCACGCAGCGAGTAGGCCGAGGCGATGGTCCGGTCCCTGGCCATCTGGTTGTAGTCGACGAACACCTTCGCGCCGCGCTCCTCCTTCCACCACGCCGAGGTCACCAGGTCCGGCATCCGCCGCTCCAGCTCCCGGGCCACGGTGATCGCGGCCCGTCTGACCTCGGTGAACGTCCAACGGGGCCGGATCGGCACATAGACGTGCACCCCGCGACCGCCGGAGGTCTTGGGCCAGCCGCGCAACTGGTGGTCGGCGAGCAGTGCGCGCAGTTCCTGGGCGACCCGGACGGCGTCCGCGAAGTCGGTACCGGGCTGCGGGTCGAGGTCGATCCGCAGCTCGTCGGGGTGGTCGGTGTCGCCGCGGCGTACCGGCCACGGGTGGAAGGTCAGGCATCCCAGGTTGGCGGCCCACAGCACGGCGGCGGGCTCGGTGGGGCACATCTCGTCGGCGAACCGGCCGCTGGGGAAGGCGATCCGGGCGGTGGGCAGCCAGTCCGGCAGACCCTTGGGCGCCCGCTTCTGGTAGAAGAACTCGCCCTCCACGCCGTCCGGGAAGCGCTGCATGGTGGTGGGCCGGTCGCGCAGGCCCCGCAGCACCCCGTCCGCGACGGCAAGGTAGTACTGCGCGACGTCCAGCTTGGTGAAGCCGCGCTCCGGGTAGTACACCTTCCCGGGGTTCGACAGGCGCACCGTGCGCCCCGCGACGTCCAGCTCGACGGCTCCGCCTCCGGCCATGACTCCACGCTAGGTTCCGGTCGGCTCCGGCGCGCGCCGGGCGGGCTCCCGGCGCGCGGGAAGCGCCCCCAGCGCTCAGGATCGGACCATGGACCTGCCCGTCATGCCCCCGGTCTCCCCGATGCTCGCGAAGCTGGTGACGGACATCCCCGCCGGCATGCAGTACGAGGCCAAGTGGGACGGCTTCCGGGTCATCGTCTTCCGGGACGGCGACGAGGTCGAGATCGCCAGCCGGACGACGAAGCCGCTCACCCGCTACTTCCCCGAGGTGGTCACGGCCGCCCGGGCACAGCTGCCGCGGCGCTGCGTCCTCGACGGGGAGATCGTGATCGCCCATGACGGCCGGCTGCACTTCGAGGAGTTGCTGGAGCGCATCCACCCGGCCGACTCCCGGGTCCGCACGCTCGCCGAGCGGACCCCGGCCTCCCTCGTCGCCTTCGACGTACTGGCCCTCGACTCCGACGCGCTCCTCGACGAGCCGCAGGCCGGGCGCCGGGAGGTGCTGGTCGAGGCGTTGCGGCCGGCCCGGGCACCGGTGTACACGGCGCCCGCGACGACGGACCGGGAGCTGGCGCGGCGCTGGTTCACCCAGTTCGAGGGGGCGGGGCTGGACGGGGTGGTGGCCAAGCCGCTGGACCTTCCGTACCGGCCGGGCGACCGCGCGATGTTCAAGGTCAAGCACGCCCGTACCGCCGACTGCGTCGTCGCGGGCTACCGGCTGCACAAGAGCGGTCCGGTGGTCGGTTCCCTGCTGCTGGGGCTCCACGACGACGCCGGGCGGCTGCAACACGTCGGGGTGTGCGCGTCGTTCCCCATGGCCAGGCGGCGCGCGCTGGTCGAGGAGCTGGCGCCGCTCCGGCTGGACGACGTCGCCGACCATCCGTGGGGGGCGTGGACGGACGAGGCGGCGCACGCGTCCCGCCGGATGCCGGGCGGGCCCAGCCGGTGGAGCGGCGGCAAGGACCTGTCGTGGGTGCCGCTGCGCCCGGAGCGGGTGTGCGAGGTCGCCTACGACCACATGGAGGGCAGCAGGTTCCGGCACACCGCCCAGTTCCGCCGCTGGCGCCCCGACCGGACGCCGGAGAGCTGCACCTACGCCCAGCTGGAGGAGCCGGTCGGTTACGACCTGGGAGAGCTGCTGCCGGACTGAGCGCGGCTCGGCACCCGCTCAGCGCGGATCGTCCTCCGGTGGCCAGCGGCGCCGGCTCTCCCCCGGCGCCAGCCGGTCCACCACGTCGGCGAGTTCCCAGCAGGCCAGCTCGATCTTGCGCCGGATGGCGTTCTGCTCGGTGACGATCGCCGAGAGCAGCAGTGCGGTGAGCGCCGCGGAGGCGTTGAGCGCCTGAAGGTTGACCATCGCCTCCAACAGGCTCTCGCCCTCGAACGGCCCGGCGCGGGCGGTCGCCGCCGAGATCGCCAGGACGGACACCAGCAGCACGCAGGGCGCCGCGCCGCCCAGTTGGAAGCGCAGCGCCGCCCACACGATCAGCGGGAAGACCAGGAACAGCAGCGACAGCCGGCTGTGCACCGCCACAAGGGAGACGGCGATCGACGTGACCAGCAGCGTCGCCGCCTCGACCCACCGGAGCCCGGAAACGTCCCAGGGACTGCGGAGCGAACGGAGGGCGAGCAGGAGCGGGGTGACGACGAGGATGCCCATGGCGTCGCCCACCCACCAGGCCGCCCAGGTCCGCCAGTAGCCGCCGGCCGGGAGCGCACCGGACAGCAGCAGCGTCCCGCTGCCCAGGGTCGCGCTGATCAGCATCCCGGCGAACGCCCCCAGGGCGACCAGCGCCACCCCGTCGCGCAGCCGGTCGAGTTCGACCCGGAACCCCACCCGGCGGAGCATCAGGAAGGCACACACCGGGGCCAGGGTGTTGCCCGCCATGATGCCCAGGGCCGAGACGTCGAGCGGACTGATCGAGGCGATGACCAGCAGCGTGCCGATCGCGATGCCCGGCCAGGTCCAGACGCCGACGAGCAGCAGACAGCTCAACGAGATGCCGGTGGGCGGCCATAACGGCGTGACCCTGGCCCCCGCGACGACCACCTGTTCCAGCAGACCGATCCGTGCGGACACGTAGTAGACGGCGGCGAGGACGCAGATCGTCAGGGTTGCCGGTGCGAGTCGATGGAGTTCCTCGGTGCGCACCACGTCAGCCATCAGACAACGGCGACCGCTGGGCGACGGCCACGACACGCGCGCCCGTCCCGCGCTTCACCCGGCGCTCGCCCCCGTCACCCTCGAAACGCAACACCATCACCGCGGAGTCGTCGGTGTGCCCGGTGAGCTCGGCCACGCTCATCACCGCGGCGGCCACCGCGGCCGGTTCGCCACCGGCATTGGCGCTGACCAGCCGGGTCACCCGGCTCAGTCCGTCCTCGATCGGGAACGACGGCCCTTCGATGACCCCGTCGGTGAGCAGCACCAGCGCCCCGGTCGTGGCGAGCCGACGGCGGGTGACGGGGTAGCGCTCCCCCGGCATGATGCCGAGCGGTAGGCCCCCCGGCTCGTCGGCGAGGCCGGAGCGGCCGTCGATGGTGGCCCAGACGCCGGGCACATGCCCGGCCCGCGCGATGGACAGCTCCCAGGTGACCGGGTCGACGCAGACGAAGGTGCAGGTCGCGAAGAGTCCGCAGTCCACCGAGAGCAGCAGGTCATTGGCCCGGCTCAGCACCTCCCCGGGGTCCGCGGCGTACGCCGCGACGGCCCGCAGCCCGAGGCGGATCTGCCCCATGAAGGCGGCGGCCTCCACGTCGTGGCCCTGGACGTCTCCGATGCAGAAGGCGAGCGCTCCGTCCGGCAGCGGGAAGCCGTCGTACCAGTCGCCGCCGATGTCGAGGCCGTGCCGGGCCGGGGCGTAGGTGGCGGCGGTGCGCAGCCCGGGCAGTTCCGGCAGTCGGGTCGGCAGCATCTCGCGTTGCAGCGCCTCGGCCAGCTCCACCCTGGCCCGCTGTTTCTCGGCGCCTTCCCGGGCCTGGGCGGTGAGCCGTCCGAGCGTGGTCAGCAGGTCGTCGGCGCTCGCCGACCGCGGGGGACGACGCCGCAGCATGGATCGCTCCAAGGTGCATCGGTACGTGGGCCACTGCGGGGCGCGCTCCGCGCGGCAGTTCCCCGCGGCGGCCTCCTGACCTGGCCTCATGGGGCTCTTGAGGGGGAGCCCGCCTTTCCCGGTTCATCATATTTCTGCGGTGTGAGTTCCGCTTGACGACCGGCGGCGGCCGGCGCCGCGGCGCGTTTACGCACGGTGCGCCCGCGGATCGCCCTCTGTAGTCGGGGTGCCGGGATGATGACGCTCACGCTCCGCGGCTCCCGGCAGCCGGCGCGGCCCGTCCGGCCGCCGGGCTCACCCGGTCGCCGGGCGGCCCACCGCGAGGTGCCGGACGCCGGACCGTACCGCCCAGAAGAACACCGCGAGCGCGACGACCCCCACGGTGAGCGAGTCGTACGGGGCCGGCAGTCGGCCGGAGCCCTCGAAGGTGCCGAGCCAGGAGAGCAGTGTCAGGGCGACGAGGTAGACCACCAGCCAGGCGCCGGTGCGGAGTTCGGCGCTGAGCGGGCGGGCGGGGCCGGCGCCGTCGCTCTCGATGGCCGCGCTGTCGCCGCGGGCGCCCGGTCGGTGCATGGCGAGGAAGATCAGCAGGCCGGCGAGCACCAGGGGCAGGGCGAGGCGCAGGTCGTGCCAGCCCGACCAGTAGACGAACTCGCTGGCCACCACGAAGCTCAGCGGGGCGATCCAGCGCAGCCCTGGCACCCACCCGGCCGTCCCGCCGCCCGGTTCGGCGCGGAAGACCGCGACCGCGACCGCGGAGGCGGCGTAGATCAGCAGGTACATGTCGCCCATCACGCTCACGATGTCCTGCCAGCCGCCGAACGGCAGCAGGAAGACCACGATGACGAGCAGGTTGATCGCCAACGCCCGGCGCGGGATGCCGAACCGCTCGTTGACCTTCATGAAGTACCGGGGGATGGTGCCGTTCTTGGCCAGCGCGTAGGTATGCCGGGCATCGATCGCCACGCCGACGTACGCGGAGCCGCCGGGCGAGATCACCGCGTCCGCGTAGAGCAGGCTGGACAGCCAGTGCAGGTTGAGGATGAGGGCGAGTTGGCCGAAGGGCGACTCGAAGGAGACCCCCTGCCAGCCGTGCCCGAGGAGGTTCTCCGGGACGGTGAAGAGGTAGGCCAGTTGCAGGGCGAGGTACATGGCCACGGCCAGGGCGATGCCGGTGAGGACGGCTCCGGGGATGGTCCGGCGGGGGTTGCGGGTCTCACCGGAGAAGTCCAGCGGCGCCTGGAAGCCGTTGACGGAGTAGACGATCCCGCCGCCGGCCAGTGCCGTCAGGCAGGCCACGTAGCCGTACGGTGCGAAGCCGCCGTGGTCGGTGAGGCGACCGGAGTGCCAGCCGGAGGCGATCAGCGCGCAGACGGTGATCACCGGGACGGCGATCTTGAACACCGAGATCAGGTTGTTGAGTTGGGCGAACATCCGCACCGCGAACCAGTTCAGCGCCGTCAGCAGCACGCTGAGCCCGGTGGCCAGGGCCAGCCCGGCGAGGGTGAGGGTGTGGCCGTTGTAGATGCCCGGGAGATAGTGCGCGGCGTACTGCATGATCGCGCTGATCTCGGCCGCGGTGCCGCCCACCGACAGCAGCGTCGACCAGCCGATGAGGGTGCCGACCAGTCGGCCGCTGGCGAACAGCGGCCAGCGCACCGTGCCGCCGCCCTCCGGCCGGGACGCACCGAGCTCGATCAGGACCAGGGCGATCAGACCGCAGAGCAGACCGGCCCCGACCCAGGACAGCAGCGCGGCGGGGCCGGCCACCTGTGCCGCGTACATGGCGGCGAACAGCCAGCCGGAGCCGACGATGTTGGAGAAGCCGATCCCGGTCAGCCCCCAGAACCCCAACTCCCGACGCAATCGGCGCTCCTGCGCCTGCACTTCCGGCGCGCCGGCCCCGTCGGCCCCCGCTGGTACCTGTCGTTCCGCCACGAAACGGTCTCCTCGCCTCACTGTTCCGGCTCGCCGGACCCTACTCGACGATCATCGGACGGGAGTCCTCCGCTCCGCCGTCGCCCGGACAGGGGTGGCGCACCCCGTACCTGACCGCGACGCACACCGGGGATTTCCGCGCATACTCTGCCGAGAGCGGGTAGAGGAGCACCAGGGGGCGGCGTCGATGCACCGGGACGCCGGCTCCTCCGTAACGGGCGGATCGAGGCGAGGAGCACCGGATGGCACTGCCGTGGCGTGAGGACGAGAGCTGGCGCCGTCGCTATCCGCAGTCGGGGCCCGACTGGACGCTCGGCATGCCCCAGGGGGCGACCGACCCGCTGGCGCCCATGGGGCGGATCGACCAGTACGGCAGGATGGGGAGCGCGCTGGGCGGCGGCCACCTCGCACCCTGGCAGCGGAAGGTGATCCTGGGATTCGTCGTCGGTGCCGTGGTGCTCACCGCGGTGTCGCTGCTGCTGGTGTTCTTCGGCTGACCGACCGACCGGCGGTACGAGTCGGGCGTCGGCGCGCCGACCGACGGTACGAGCCGGGCGCCGGCGCGCCGACCGACGGTACGAACCGGGCGCCGACCGCCGGACACCCGCACGCGGCGCCGGACACCGGCACGAGGTCAACTACAGGTCCAGCAGCCCGACCAACAGGCGGCGCGGCCGGCGCGGTGTCCCCTGGGGTGACGCCGGTCGTCCGGGCGCTGTTCGGGCCGCTCCTGTTCGGCGAGCAGGCGCAGGGCCGCGAGCTGGGCACACAGCACGACGGTGACCGCGGCGAGTTCCTCGGGTTCGGCGTGGCCCTTGTCGATCCGCAGCGAGAGCCCGGGCGGTGGGTCGGTGCTCGCTCCCTCCGCGGCGGGGATCGCCTCGTCGTTCGGGGCCTGCTCGCCGCCGGGTGACGTCCCGTCGTCCGCCGCGGTCTCGTCGCGCTGAGTGCCTTCGCTGGGTCTGCTCTCGTCGGTGAATGCGTTCATGCGTGGGGGTCCATGGGCTCACTGGTGGTGCCCGGCGGGTGACGCACCACCTCGGCGTCGCACCGTGCCGTGATCAGGGCCGTGTTCAGGCAGGTCACAGGGGTGACGCTAGGAGCGCTGCGGGTCGCTGTCGCGCGGGGGGCCGGTTGACTGCGCCGTTCGGGCGACCGGGCAGCGCTACCGGCGTGATATCCCGCGCCGGGGCCGTGTTGCTCCCGCCCCCTCAGCCCCTGGCGGCAAGCATGTCGTGCAGGTATGTGCAGGCACGCGAATGCCGGACGGCGCAGTCAGGGCAGTCAGGATGGCGGGACGATGAAACGTGATCAGACCGGTGACGAGCGTGTCCCCGTGCGGGACGACGGGCGCCGGGAATTCCTCAAGTGCGCGGCGGGGTTCGCCGGGGTGGCAGCCGCCACCGGGGCGGCGACCACCGCGGGACTGGGCGGGAGGGCCGCCGCGGCGGACCGGTCGGCGGACGGGCGGCCGGGTGATGCCCGGCAGCTGCCCGACAAGCTCCCCTTCCACGGCGACCATCAGGCCGGCATTGTGACCCCCCAGCAGCTCTTCGCCGGTTTCGTCGGCTTCGACGTGCTGGCCGAGGACCGCAACGACCTGGTGGAGCTGTTCAAGAGACTCACCTGGCGGGCCCGGGTGCTGACGGCCGGGGTGAAGCCCAAGGACGAGGTGGTGGCCGCGGAGCCGCCGACCCCCGATTCGCTCACCATCACGCTCGGCTTGGGTGCGTCGCTCTTCGACGACCGGTTCGGGCTCTCCGGGCACAAGCCCCGGCACCTCAAGGCGATGCCGGCGTTCCCCAACGACCGGCTGGAGCCGGCGCACTGCCACGGCGACCTCTCGCTACAGGTCTGCGCGGAGCACCCGGACGCCCTCGTGCACGTACTGCGCGACCTGGGGCGGGAGACGGAGGGACTGTTGCGGCCGCGCTGGCGGGCGGACGCCTTCCTCAACCCGTCCCGGCCGTCCGGTGCGCGGCGCAACTTCCTCGGTTTCAAGGACGGGATCGTCAACCCCGACACCGAATCGCACCGGGAGATGGGTCGGCTGATGTGGGTGACCCCGCCCTGCGGGGAACCGGACTGGGCGCTGGGCGGCTGCTACCAGGTGCTCCGGCTGATCCGCTTCCGGGTCGAGAAGTGGGACAAGGTGTCGGTGGCGGACCAGGAGAGGATGTTCGGGCGGCGCAAGGCGAGCGGCGCACCGCTGGACGGTATCCGGGAGACCGACCACCCGGACTACACCAGCGACCCGCACGGCCAGAAGATCGCCCTCGACTCGCACATCCGGCTCGCCAACCCGCGGACCCAGGAGAGCGACAACTCGCGCTTCCTGCGGCGGAGTTACAACTACGACAACGGCTTCGACCAGAACGGGCGGATGGACCTCGGGCTGGTCTTCTGCGGCTACCAGCAGAACCCCGAGCGGCAGTTCGCCACCGTCCAACGACGCCTCGAACACGAGCCGCTGGCCCGCTTCATCACGCCGACCGGCGGCGGCTACTTCTTCGTCCTGCCCGGCGTACGGGACGCCGACGACTGGTTCGGGTCCCGCCTGCTGACGAAGGCCTGACCGGGCGGACCGGGCGGACCGCGGGGCGCGCGCGGCGGGTGATCGACCCGCGGCGCGCGCCCGCGTCCTCGTCGCACCGCCGTGGCCTCGTACCGCCGTGGCCTCAGCCGCAGTTGCCGACGGTGGGCCGCTCCGCGAAGCGGTCGGCGAGCCAGTCGGCGGCCGGCACCGAGCCCACGATCGCGCCGAGGACGTGTTCGCCCGGGGGAATGGGGGTCCACTGGACGGTGGCGCCCCTGACGCACCAGTCGGCCCGTAGCGCTTGCCGACCCCGTAGGTGCCGAGGGTGGACGCGCGCAACCGGCGCTGCCAGTCGGGCTGGTACAGCGGGTTCTCGACCGTGACGTCGGAGATCCTCGCCCTCCAGCAGTCGCGTTACGTCTCCCGCGCGGTGCTGATCGGCGACCGCCGCCCCTACCCGGTCGCCCTCCGCACCGGGGAGTTCACACCGGCGTCGACGGTGCGGCGGGCGGCGGTCGCGGAGCGCTGCGCCACGCAGATCGAGGAGCTGTACGCCGCGCCGGCGACGGCCTGGTAGCCGCCGGTGGTCAGCAGATCCTCGGCAGTTGCTCGCCCAGCGGCAGGTCGACGACCCGGGTGCCGCCGAGCGGGGTGCGGGCGACGACCATGCCGGGGTGGGTGGCGACGGCTTCACCGATGATCGCGGCGCCGCTGCCGAGGGGGTGGGCGCGCATCGCGGCGAGCACCGCGTCGGCGTGTGCGCGGGGGACGAAAGCCACGAGCTTGCCCTCGTTGGCGACGTACATGGGGTCCAGACCGAGGATGGCGCAGGCATTGGCGACGGTCGGTGGGACGGGGATGGCGCGCTCCTGGATGACGATGCCGGTACAGGAGGCGGTGGCGATCTCGCAGAGCGCGGCGGCCAGCCCGCCGCGGGTGGGGTCGCGCAGGACGTGCAGGTCGGGCGTGACGCCGAGCATCGACTCGACGAGGCCGCCGAGCGCGGCGCAGTCGCTCTCGATCTCGACGCCGAACTCCAGGCCCTCACGGACGCTCATGATGGCCACGCCGTGCACGCCGAGGTCGCCGCTGACGATGACGACGTCGCCGGGGACCACGCGCTGCGGGCGCAGGTCGACACCGGCCGGGATCAGGCCGATGCCCGCGGTGTTGATGTAGACGCCGTCGCCGTGGCCGGCCTCGACGACCTTGGTGTCACCGGTGGCCACTTCGACCCCGGCGGCCCGCGCGGCCGCGCCCATCGCGTCGGCGACCCCGGCGACCACCGGCATCTCGACGCCCTCCTCCAGGATGAAGCCGCAGGAGAGGTAGGCGGCCCGGGCGCCGCTCATGGCGAGGTCGTTGACGGTGCCGTTGACCGCGAGGTCACCGATGCTGCCGCCGGGGAAGAACAGCGGCCGGACCACGAAGGAGTCGGTGGAGAAGGCGAGCCGGGCCCCGCCGAGGGACACCGCCGCGGAGTCCCCGAGCTGGGCGAGCACCTCGCCCCCGAAGGCGGGCACGAAGATCTGCTCGACGAGTTCGGCGGAGAGCGCCCCGCCCCCGCCGTGCCCCATGACCACGCGGGGCTGATCGCGCAGCGGGGTGGGGCAGGTCCAGCCGGAGATGTCGACGGTGGGCAGGCCGCGGCTCTCCGGTGTGGGGGTGCCGACGTCCGGAGTGGTGAGGGGTCGGGTCTGGGGGGTGTCAGGCAACGGGGCTCGCCTCCAGCGGGGTGGGCGTGGTGCCGAGTCGGCGGTAGAGGTAGTAGGCGGCGCAGGCTCCCTCGCTGGAGACCATGGTGGCGCCGAGCGGGGTGCGCGGGGTGCAGGTGGTGCCGAACGCCTCGCACTCG
This sequence comes from Streptomyces sp. NPDC048506, assembly GCF_040651315.1. Classification (NCBI taxonomy): domain Bacteria; kingdom Bacillati; phylum Actinomycetota; class Actinomycetes; order Kitasatosporales; family Streptomycetaceae; genus Streptomyces; species Streptomyces sp. NPDC048506. Next base: position 24,991 of record NZ_JBEZIX010000042.1, on the reverse strand, counting down.
TGCGGTTTGATGAGTCCCTGGAGGACCTCCCCACTGCGGCAGGCGGCCGGCTCGCGGGTGGCGATGCCGTGGACCGCGAACCGGTGCTCGGCGTCGTACTCGCGGTAGCGCTCGGACAGCCGCCAGCCGCTGGCGGGGATGGTGCCGATGCCGCGCCAGGCGCGGTCGGTGACCTCGAAGACGTCCGCGAGCATGGCCTGCGCGGCCGGGTTGCCCTCGGTGCGGACGGCGCGCGGGTAGGCGTTCTCCACGGTGTGTTCACCGCGCTCCAGCTGGCGGACGGTGCGGCGGACGCCCTCCAGGATGTCCAGCGGTTCGAAGCCGGTGACGACGACCGGGACCCGGAACCGCTCGGCCAGGGAGGGGTACTCCCCCATGCCCATCACGCTGCACACATGGCCGGCGGCGAGGAACGCCTGGACCCGACAGCTGGGCGAGGTCATGATCGCCTCGATGGCGGGCGGCACCCGGACGTGCGAGACCAGCAGGCTGAAGTTGGGGATGCCGAGCCTACGCGCCTGGTGGACCGTCATGGCATTGGGCGGTGCGGTGGTTTCGAAGCCGATGCCGAAGAACACCACCTCGCGGTGCGGGTTCTGCTGGGCGATCTTCAGGGCGTCGAGCGGGGAGTAGACCACCCGCACGTCGCCGCCCCGGCTGCGCACCTGGAACAGGTCCCGGTCGCTGCCGGGCACACGGAGCATGTCACCGAAGGAGCAGAAGATCACATCCGGGCGGGCGGCGATCTCCAGCGCCTTGTCGATGACCTCCAACGGGGTGACGCAGACCGGGCACCCCGGTCCGTGGATCAACTCGACCTGATCGGGCAGGAGTTGGTCGATCCCATGCCGGATGATCGTGTGGGTCTGGCCGCCGCAGACCTCCATCAGCGCCCAGGGCCGGGTCACCGTGGCGTGGATGTCGTCCAGCAGCCGGCGGGCCAGCTCCGGGTCCTGGAACTCGTCGATGTACTTCACTGCCGTGCCTCCCGCACCGTCTCGCCCATGGCGGCCGCCGCCTCCCAGGGGTCGCCGAACTCCTCCTGGAGCAGCCCCAGTTCCTCGAACAGCGCGAGGGTCTGCCGGGCCGACTCCTCGTCCAGCCGCTGTAGCGCGAAGCCGACGTGGACGATGGCGTACTCGCCCACCTGTAGATCGGGGACGTACTCCAGGCACACCTCCTTGACCACGCCGCCGAAGTCGACGGCGGCCATCCGGGTGCCGTCCCGCTCCTCGATGTCCAATACCTTGCCGGGTACCGCCAGGCACATGGGCCTCTCCTCGTCATGGGTACGTAGCGTCTGCCTCGCCGCGACACCGCTCAGGGCAGCCCCACCCCGCCGTACAGCGGTGTCGTCCGGGCCGCCACGACGATCTGACCGAGCGCCAGTCCCCCGTCGTTGGGCGGAACGCGGCGGTGGCGCAGCACGGTGAAGCCGTCCTGCCGCAGCAGCCGGGCGGTGGCCTCGGCCAACACGGTGTTGGCGAAGACACCGCCGGTCAGCGCGACGGTGTCCACCCCCGCCTGCTCCCGGGCCAGCACGCAGCCGCGGTGTACCAGCTCGGCGACGGCGGTGTGGAAGCGGGCCGCGATCAGCGCCGGTGCGGTGCCCGCCCGGACGTCCGCGACGACGGCGGTGAGCAGCGGCGCGGGGTCGGCGATGGTGTCGGCGTCGGCCGCCCCGCCCGGTGGTGCGGTGCGCAGCGCGAACGCGTAGCCGGGGCGGCCGGGCGCGTCGTCCGCGGCGGCCAGGGCGGCGGCTTCGAGTTCGACGGCGGCCTGGGCCTCGTACCCGGCGTGGTGGCAGATCCCGGCCAGCGAGGAGACGGCGTCGAAGAGCCGGCCCATGCTGGACGTGGGCACGCAGTTGAGGTGCCGTTCGAGCTGCCGGGCCAGCAGCCGCCGCTCGTCGGGCGGGCAGGCCGCGACCGGGGGCAGGTCCTCGGCCCAGTCGATGCCCGCCGCGCGCAGATGGGCCAGCGCCATCCGGTAGGGACGGCGCACGGTGGTGTCGCCCCCGGGCAGCGGGACGTAGGCGAGCTGCCCGAAGCGGCGGTATCCGTCGTAGTCGGCGAGCAGGATCTCACCGCCCCACACGGCCCCGTCGTCGCCGTAGCCGGTGCCGTCGAAGGCGACGCCGATGACCGGCCGGCCGCCGTCGAGGCCGTGTTCGGCCATGGCGGCCGCGACATGGGCGTGGTGGTGCTGCACCCGGACCAGTGCCCGGCCCTCGGTGTGGCGCTGCGCCCACTGTCCGGAGCGGTAGCCGGGGTGCCGGTCGGCGGCGAGGAGTTGCGGGCGCACCCCGGTGACCGTCTCCAGGTGCGCCTCGGCCCGCTCGAACGCCAGCTGGGTCGCGAAGTCGTCCATGTCGCCGATGTGCGCGGAGAGCCAGGCGCGACGCCCCTCGGCCAGGGCCAGCACGTTCTTGAGGTCGCCGCCGGCCGCCAGCGCGGGCCGGACGGACACCGGGAGCGGGACCGGGAACGGTGCGTGGCCGCGGGACCGGCGGACGAACAGCGGCTCGCCGTCGCTGATCCGGACCACCGAGTCGTCGCAGGGGATGCGGATCGGCCGGTCGTGGCAGAGCCAGGCGTCCGCCAAGTGCGCCAGCCGGAGCAGCGCCTCCTCGTCGTCCGTGACGATCGGTTCGCCCGCGAGGTTGCCGCTGGTCATCACCAGCAGCCGGGGCCCGGGCGGGTCGCCGGGCAGCCCGAGCAGCAGGTGGTGCAGCGGGGTGTACGGGAGCATCACGCCCAGGTCGGGGCTGCCCGGGGCGACGGCGCCGGACGGCACCGGTGCGCCCGGCGGCGGCGTCCGGCCGGGGGTGCGGCGCAGCAGGACGACCGGGCGGTCCGGACCGGTGAGCAGCGCGCGTTCCTCGGGCCGTACCCGCACCAGGTGCTCGATGTCGGCGATCTGACGGGCCATCAACGCGAAGGGTTTGGTGCCGCGGGCCTTGCGGCGGCGCAGCAGGCCGACGGCGGTGTCGTCGGAGGCGTCGCAGACCAAGTGGTAGCCGCCGAGCCCCTTGACGGCGACGATCGCGCCGTCGGCGAGCAGCCGGCGGGTGCCGGCGACCGGGTCGGCGCCGGGCGCGGGGCGCGGCGGTGCGGCGGGGTCGTCGGTGTCGGCGGTCAGCAACCGCAGCCGGGGGCCGCAGTCGTGGCAGGCGATGGGCTGGGCGTGGAAGCGCCGGTCGGTGGGGTCCGCGTACTCACGGGCGCAGCGCGGGCACATCGGGAAGCGGTCCATGGTCGTCAGCGCACGGTCGTACGGGAGCCCGTTGACGATGGTGAAGCGCGGCCCGCAGTGCGTGCAGGTCAGGAACGGGTGCCGGTGGCGGCGGTCGGCCGGGTCGGTGAGTTCGGCGAGGCAGGCGTCGCAGGTGGCGCTGTCCGGGGCGACCAGGGTGCGGGTGGGGCCGTCGCCGCGGGACGGCAGGATCCGGAATCCGGCGTCGCCGACGGCTGTGAGGTCCTCCCGTTCGACGGCCTCGACCACGGCGAGCGGTGGCGCCTCCGTGGCGACCCGTTCGGCGAAGCGGGCGAGCGCCTCGGGGGCGCCCTCGACCTCGGCGACCACGCCCTCGCCGGTGTTGCCGACATGGCCCGTCAGGCCCAGTTCCGTGGCGAGGGTGTGGACGAACGGGCGGAATCCCACGCCCTGGACGACGCCGCGCACCGTGATCCGGCAGCGTCCGCCGGCCGTCGCTGCGGCGGCCCCGGCGGCTGGCGCAGGGGGCCGGTCGACCTGCCCGGTGGTCATGAGCGACTCGACGCCACAGTGCCGGAGCCGGTCGGGTGGGGGTGGCCGCCGCGCACGCGCGTCCGGTGGGTGTGCGGGGCGCCGGTGCCGCCCCCCTCGTGCGGACGGCCGTCCGCCGCGTCGTGCACATGGTGCGACGTGCGGGTCATGACCGGGATGTGCACCGGCGCCCCGTCACGCGCCGCCAGCGCCCGGTCCAACAGCACACCGCCCCCCTCACCGCCGCGGACCGAGGTGTGCACGACCTCCACGCCGGGGTTGATCCGTTCGACGTTGGCGCGGAACTCCGCCTCGTCGAAGGAGACCGCGTCGGCGATGTCGGTCTTGGTGACCACGACCAGGTGCGCCAGGCCGAAGGCGGTGGGGTACTTCAGCGGTTTGTCCTCGCCCTCGGTCACCGACGCGAGCACCACGCGCAGCGTCTCGCCCAGGTCGTAGGAGGCCGGGCAGACCAGGTTGCCGACGTTCTCGACGAACAGCAGCCGGGTGTCGGCGGGCAGCCAGTCGTGCAGGTGCCCACCCAGCATCTCGGCCTCCAGGTGGCACAGCCCGTCGGTGAGCACCTGTTTGACGGGCACACCGGAGCGGGCCAGCCGTACCGCGTCGTTCTCGGTGGCGAGATCGGCGGTGAGCGCCGCCACCGGGATGCCGCGGTCGCGGGCGAGGGTGAGTTCGCGCTCCAGCAGGGCGGTCTTGCCGCTGCCGGGGCTGGAGAGCAGATTGACCACCGCGGTGCCCCGGGCCGCGAGGTCCTCGCGGAGGGTGTGGGCGCAGGCGTCGTTCTTGGCGAGGACCGCCTGTTGCAGGTCGACGACACGGCACATGGTTCAGCGCTCCTGGGGAATCGGTGGGTGTGCCGGCGCGTCGTCCCAGCACACACTGGCGATCTGCAGTTCACGGCCGGACAGCAGCCCGTCCGACGCGCCGCCGCAGCGCGGGCAGCCGAGCTGCGGCGGCATGCCCGTCGGCCAGGTGTGCGCGCAGGGGCCGCAGCGGGCGCGCGCCGGCACCGGCTCCACGACGAGCTCCGCGCCCTCCAGCACCGTGCCCGCACAGGCCAGTGCGAAGGAGAAGGACAGTGCGTCGGGGACCACCCCGGCCAGTTCGCCGACCTGTAGCCGGACGCTGCGGACCGCGGTGGCCCCGGCGGGCCGGTCCGCGCCCTCGATCTGGTCCACGACCGCGAGCGCGATGGACATCTCGTGCATCGGTCCCTCTCCGGTGCGGGGACGACGGGGAGCCGCTCGGCTTCATTAGACGGCGTGGCCGCGGGGCGTCCGTGGTGCCTCGCCGGGGCGGCCCGACCGGGTACGCCGTTCGGTGCAGCATTCGCCCCGTCCGGTCGGTCACATGGACCGGATGCGCAGGTAGCGCTTGATGTCGGGCAGCAGGGACCGCATGACGAGGGCGAGCGCGGCGACGGCCGCACCGCTCATGGCGAGCTTCAGCATGGCGTGGTGTTCCTCTCGCTGGTGTCCGCCCCGGCGGCGACCGGTGCGGGCTGGTCCGTGGGGGCCTCGGGTGGTGCATCCGCGGCATCCGGTGCCGCGTCCTCCGCCGCGTCCGCCCCTGGGGCGTCCGCGGCAGCCTGTGTCGGGGCGTCCGCCGGTGCGTCCGCGGCAGCCTCTGCCGGTGCGTCCGCGCCAGCCTGTGTCGGTGCGTCCGCCCCGACGAGTCGCAGGATCAGCCGGACGGCCTCGTCGACGGCTGCGTCCACCGGTTCGCTCAGTCCGATGCCCTCGGCGACGTCGGCGGGCTCGCAGCCGACGACCAGGACCCGTTGCGGGCGCCGGCCGCCGGTGCCCGCGCTGAGCATGTCGAGCAGCGCGAGCACGGTGTCGGGCGTCATGTGGTGGCCGTCGAGCGCGGTGCTCTGCGGGCGGGCGGCGGCCGGTTCGGTGGCGTCGAGGAGGTAGACGGTGCCCGGTTCGCCGCCGCGCGCGGAGGCGTCCACGAGGAGCACGGTGTGGTAGTCGTCGAGCATCCGGTAGGCCAGGTGGACGCCCCGGACGCCCACGTCGACGACCTCGACGCCGTCCGGCAGGGGGTGCTCGCCGAGCCGGCGCACGGCCTCCACGCCGAAACCGTCGTCGCCGAGGAAGATGTTGCCGACACCGGCGATCAGCGTCCTCGTGGGCCGCCCGGCGACGGCGGCGTCGGCGTTCACGCGTCCTCCAGGGGGGCGATCTCATCGGGTTGGAAGTACAGGAACCGGCCCTGCTCCCGCCGGATGTCGGCGCCCGGGTCGCCCTCGACGGTGACCGCGAGGTGCACCCCGCCGTCCACGTCGTGCAGTACGGCCTCGACCTGGGCGACACGTCCCTGGAGGAAGAGGTCCTGGGCGTCCGTGCGGCGCGGGCCCGGCTTCAGCAGCACCCGGCTGCCGGCCCCGACGGACCGTCCGTCGACGGTGATCCGGTCGTGCGCGGGGTCGACGCTGCGGTCGCCCGCCGGGTCCCACCAGGGCGTGTCCGGGCGCAGACCCGGCACCTCGGGCGCGGTCAGCTCGTCCGGCGCGGCCGGACCGGGGCCGGTGACCTCGCGCAGTGCCCGTACCGCGCCGTGCAGCCGCTCCAGCACCTCCGGCGGCATGTTGTCGGCGAGTTCGATGACCTCGGCGGCGCGCGGGTCGGTGCCGCGGGCCTCGCGCTTCTCCTCGTCGGTGAGCGCGGCGGTGCGCAGCGCGAGGATCTCGTCGATCTCCAGGGCGTCGTAGAGCGCGCCGGGGCTCTCGGGAGCGATGGCCGGGTGGTCCTCCAGGATGATCGGGGAGGACAGCACCACGTCGGCCCGGCCGGCGGCGCCGGCCAGCACCGGCCAGACGTGCTCGTTGCAGCAGGACGCGACGGCGGCCCTGGCCCATTCGGGCGGGTCGGTCATCGACAGGAACGAGCCCGCGCTCAGGCCGAGCAGCAGATGGGATCCGACCAGCGAGTGCGGCAGCGCCGTGTCCCGGCCGTCGCCCGCCGCGTCCGGCTTCCAGGCGCTGGTGTTCTCCACGGTCGCGGTCAACCGCAGCGCCGTGTAGGGCCCGTCGAGTTCGCTCGCGGTCAGCCGTACCAGGCCGGTGACCTCGGCACGGTGCCGTACCAGCTGGCCGACGAGCTGACCGTCGGCGTCGTGCACGGGCTCGGTCTCCTCACCCGCGGGCCGGGTGAAGGGGATGGCGAGTCCCTCGTCGACGAGGGTGGCGACGTCGGTGTCGAGCGTGATGCGCTCCTCGGCGCCCTCGTCCCAGGGGACCAGCACCCGGTCCGGCAGGTGGAGTTCCTCGACGGTCTCGAACTCCCCGCCGGATCCGAGGCGTTGGACGGTACGGCGCTGGGCGTGCAGGAACCGCAGTTCGGCCGAGAGCCGGGCGCCGGACCGGGGCTCCATGAGGCACTCGGTGCGCTGGACGGAGTGTTCGGCGCGGTCCGCGCCCCAGTGCGGTGGGACGAGGACGCCGAACTGCCAGCGGAGCCGGTTCTTGGCGGCGGAGGCGCGGTACGGGTAGAGCACATAGCCCTCGAAGAGCACCGCGTCCGCCACCTGGCGGGCGGCGGCGAAGCGGTCGGCCGTCTCGTCGGGCCGGACACCGGTCGTCACGGTGCGGTCCTCTCGCTGACGGGGCGGGCCGCGGCACCGGGGAACAGCCGGGCGCGCGGGGCGGGCGGCGGCTCGGGCCCGTCGGCGTGGGCCAGCAGCGCCTCGACGGTCGCCTGCCAGGAGGGCAGGGCATGCCGGGAGCGGTAGGCGAGCAGTGCGTCGAGGGTCTCCCGGGGCAGTCGCAGCCAGCCGCAGCCGGGGAAGTGGGCGTCGGTCATCTCCTGCCAGACCGCCACCGGCATCCGGACGGACGCCTCCTTGTCCCAGGGCACCGGCTGGACCTGGAAGCCGCCGGGGCCGGCGAACACCGTGCCGGAGAAGAGCAGCAGCAGCGGCACCTCGCCGTCGCGCAGCGCATGGAAGTAGCGCCCGGCCGCCACTTCCAGGTCGTAGCCGCACGGGACGGGGAGGTCCACCTCGGCCTCGCCGGTGAAGCCGGGGACGACGAGGGAGACCTGGGCGAACTGGAGCGGGTGCAGGGTGTTGCTCCAGCGGGACGGCGCGCCGAAGAGGTCGGCGAGCGCCTCTGCCTCGTCGGGCCGGTAGCCACGCCGGGCCGGTTCGATGCGGATCTGGCAGCGCAGGGCGATGGCGTGCACCCGGACGGCGGGATCGGGGGCGGTGATACGGAGCCGGAAGAGGAGGGTGGGGGCGGCGGCGTAGCGGTCGGCGCGTACGCCGGTGCAGACGAAGGACAGGTCGGTCACGGCCGGTCGTCCTCCTTCGGGAGGCGGGCCCGGCGGGCGAGTGTGGTGAAGAAGTCGGTGAGTGCGGCGCGCGCCTCGGCGCCGCCGTCGAAGCCCCGCCACAACAGGCGCATCCGGCCGACGAGTTCGTAGCAGACGTCGACGGGCACCAGGTAGCACTCGATCCGGCCTTCGAAGCGGCGCAGCAGCAACGCCTCCACGTCGGGCCGGAGCAGGGCGGGCAGCCGGCTGGCGGCCAGCACGGTCTGCCAGGCGGACGCGTCGAGTTCGCTCTCGGTGGCGCCGGCCGGGCTGGGGTAGAGCGCGACCAGCCGGTCCAGTTCGCTGTTGTGCAGGAAGAAGGCGACGCCGACGGGGATCCGCAGGAGGTCCCAGGCCGCCTCGTCGAGGGTGTGGTCGGGGTCGGCGAGGCAGCGGTCGGGGACGGTGCGGAACTGCCCGGCGCCGGGCTGTTCGAAGAGCAGCGCGCAGTGGGTGCAGGCGCAGGCCAGCGCGCGGCGTTTGGTGTCGACCAGGTGGCGGTGGTTGTGCTGGGCGAGCACCACGTCGCACAGTTCGCAGCGTTCGGCGGCGGGGGGCGCCGGCGTGCGGAACCGACGCAGACCGCGGTGCGCGGCCGGCGGTCCCAGGCGCGTGGGCACCGTCTGCGGCCCGCTCACGGGGCGGTGGCGGCGGTCGGCGGCCGGCGGGAGATCTGGAGCAGTGTCGGCTCCGGCGGTGCCGTCACCGTGTCCCACTGCACCGTGGTCACCTCCGGTGCGAAGCAACTCAGCGCGGCTTCGACGGCCTGCTGGGCGGCCTGCCCGGTGCTCGGGCAGCCACAGCCGCCGGAGTCCGCCGTCCGCAGCCGCAGCACCCCGGCGTCCGCGTCGAACTCGGCGACCTCGGTGGGGTGTTGGCGGCGGACACTGTCCAGGGCGCGGTCGATCCGGGCCGCGGTGTCCTCCGGGTGCAGGTCGTGCAGCACCAGCAGGCTGGTCACCAGCTCGTCCCGGAGCAGCACCGCGGACGGGTCACCGGCTTCGGTGCCGCGCTCCAGGAGGTGCATGATCCGGGCGAGCCCGGCGCCGTAGAAGTCCATCAGGACCCGGACGAGCTCCTCGGCGGCGGCGCTCGCCTCCCGGTCACCGCGCCGGGCGAGCCGGTCCAGCACGTCCTCGACGTGCCGGCCGGCCTCCTCGGCGTGCGGTGCGGCGGCCGGTGCCGGGGCGGTGCGGGCGCTCATCCGGCGAGCCCGCTGAGCCCGGTGGGCACGTGCATCTTCTGGACGGACTTGCCGCCGCCGACGTACATGTGGACTCCGCAGGGCAGACAGGGGTCGAAGCTGCGGACCGCGCGCATGATGTCGATGCCCTTGAAGTCGTCCGGGGTGTTCTCCTCGAAGATCGGGGTGTTCTGCACGGCGTCCTCGTACGGGCCCGGGGTGCCGTAGCTGTCGCGGGTGCTGGCGTTCCACGGGGTCGGCGGGTACGGGTGGTAGTTGGCGATCTTCCCGTCCCTGATGACCATGTGGTGCGAGAGGACGCCGCGCACCGCCTCGGTGAATCCGCAGCCGATGGACTCGTCGGGCACCTCGAACTTCTCCCAGGTCTGGGTGCGGCCGGCGCGGACCTCGTCCAGGCCCTGCTCGGCGAAGTGCAGTGCCATGGCGGCCGAGTACGCCTGGAAGTAGGTGCGGGCGCGGTTGCGCTCCAGCGCGTTGCTCCACTTCGGGATCTTCCACTCGAAGCGGGCCTCGGGCCTGGTCATGCTGCGCGGCAGGTCGATGACCACGCTCTGGCCGGTGGCCTTGACGTAGGGGGTGTCGACGAGGCCGTTGAGCGCGGTGGACCACAGCCTTGCGAGCGGGCCGCCACCGGTGTCCAGCGCCAGGTGCTCCTTGCCGTCGAACCAGCGCGGGGACATCACCCAGCTGTACTTGTCGGCGAAGTCGCGCTTCTGCGGGGCGGGGATGGTGTGCTGGTTCCAGGGGTGGCGGGCGTCGACGGGGTTGCCGAGCGGGTCGTGGGTGACGAACTTCTCCTGGCCCTCCCAGTCCTGGTAGTAGGAGCTGCCCAGCAGGATCCGGATGCCGAGGTTGATCTCGGTGAGGTCGTTGGTGACCAGCTTGCCGTCGACGATGATGCCCGGGGTGACGAACATCTTCCGGCCCCAGTCCGTCATGTTGCGGTAGGTGAAGTCGCAGTGCTCGGGGTCGTTGAGGGCGCCCCAACAGCCGAGCAGGACCCGCCGCCGGCCGACCTCCTCGTAGCCGGGCAGGGCCTCGTAGAAGAAGTCGAACAGGTCGTCGTGGAGCGGGACGACGCGCTTCATGAACTCGACGTAGCGCATCAGCCGGCTCATGTAGTCGGTGAACAGCTGGACGCTGGCGACGGTGCCGACACCGCCCGGGTAGAGCGTGGAGGGGTGCACATGGCGGCCCTCCATGAGGCAGAACATCTCCCGGGTGTAGCGGCTGACCTGGAGCGCCTCGCGGTAGAACTCGCCCTCGATGGGGTTGAGGGCGGTCATGATGTCGGCGATGGTGCGGTAGCCGTGGTCGCCGGCGTGCGGGGCTTCGGTGCGCTGGGCGAGCTCCCACACCCCCGGGTTGGTCTCGCGGACCATCTTCTCGCAGTAGTCGACCCCGACCAGGTTCTCCTGGAAGATGTTGTGGTCGAACATGTACTCGGCCGACTCGCCGAGGTTGATGATCCACTCACCCAGGTGCGGGGGCTTGACCCCGTAGGCCATGTTCTGGGTGTAGACGGAACACGTGGCGTGGTTGTCGCCGCAGATGCCGCAGATCCGGCTGGTGATGAAGTGCGCGTCGCGCGGGTCCTTGCCGCGCATGAAGACGCTGTAGCCGCGGAAGACGGACGAGGTGCTGTAGCACTCCGCCACCCGCTTCTGCTTGAAGTCGATCTTCGTGTGGATGCCGAGGCTGCCCACGATCCGGGTGATCGGATCCCAGGACATCTCCGTCAGACCGCTGCCGTCTCCGGCCGCCTTCGTCGTGGGTGCCATCGTGTGTGCCGTTGCCCTTCTGTGCGCGCGAGTGGGGGGGTACGGACGGAGAGTCCGGGCGGGTCTCACGGTTGCCCGGTGCGGGTCACCACGGTTTCCGGTAGCCGGTGGTCAGTCGGTCGCCGCGGTGGCGCCACTTGGGCTCGTGGTCGACGGTCCTGGCCGTGATGCCACGCAGCCGTCGGACGAGGCCGCCGTACGTGGCGCTGGCGGTGGTGGAGACCTTGGCGCCGGGCGGCTCGTCCATGAACGGCATGAAGTTGTCGGGGAAGCCGGGCATGGTGCAGGCGATACAGATACCGCCGACGTTCGGGCAGCCGCCGATCCCGTCCATCCAGCCCCGCTTGGGCACATTGCATTTGACCACGGGACCCCAGCATCCGAGCTTCACGGAGCACTTGGGCGAGTCGTAGGTGGTCGCGAACTGCCCCTGTTCGTAGTAACCGGCCCGGTCGCAGCCCTCGTGCACGGTGTTGCCGAAGAGCCAGGTGGGGCGGAGCTGTTCGTCCAGCGGGATCATCGGGGCCGCGCCGGTGGCCTGGTAGAGGAGGTAGGTGAGGGTCTCCGCGAAGTTGTCCGGCTTGATCGGGCAGCCGGGCACACAGACGATCGGGATCCCGGCCTTGGAGGTCCAGTCCCAACCCAGGTAGTCGGGCACGCCCATGGCGCCGGTCGGGTTGCCGGCCATCGCGTGGATGCCGCCGTACGTGGCGCAGGTGCCGATCGCGACGACGGCGAGCGCCTTGGGGGCGAGCCGGTCGATCCACTCACTGGTGGTGATCGGCTGCCCGGTCTCCGGGTCGTCGCCGAAGCCGCACCAGTAGCCCTCCGGCTTGATCGTCTCGTTGGGAATGGACCCCTCGATGACCAGCACGAACGGATCGATCTCGCCGCGCTCGCCCTTGAAGAACCACTCGATGAACGTGTCCGCGCCCTGCACCGGTCCGCTTTCGAAGTCGATCAGCGGCCAGTGGACGGCTACCTTCGGCAGCCCTGGCAGGGTGCTGAGCGCGATCTCCTCGATGCTCGGCTGGGTCGCTGCGGTGAGCGCCACCGAGTCACCGTCACAGCTCAGACCTGCATTGATCCACAGGACATGGATCGGGGACTCGTCCTCGGCGGACGACTTTCCGTTCGCGGCGGCCTTGGAGGCCGTGCTCGGTGCTGCGGGCATGGGGACGTCTCCTCGACGGTTATGCAACGAAAGCACTCGTTCAAGGCTTATATCCCCTTGGTAACACCCGTTCCCGGGCCCGGCCGGTCATCCGCGGCCATTGCGGTGACGCACCATGTCGGGTTCGCCCGACACGCACAACGGGCGCCCGGTCCGAGGAACCGGGCGCCCGCACGGGCCGTGGCCGGCGGTCAGGGCATCTCCCCGGCCTCCACGGTGGTCACGTCGAACCGTCCGCCGCAGACCCGCAGCCCACGGCTCCCCGTGGTCATCGGCTCCTTGGAACCGGGCGGGTAGACGAAGACGAGCTGCGAGTCGGCCCAGCACGGGGTGTCCGAGATCCCCTCGTTGAGGGTGTGCAGCACGGCGTGCGCGCTCTGGCCGGGCTGAAGCCGGACGACTCCGCCGGCACCGCCCTCGCGGGAGGCGGGCTTGCCGACGGCCGAGCCGTCCCGCTTGATCAGCGAGACCCCGGGGAAACCGCTCAACGTACAGGCCTCGGTGCCCTTGTTGGTGAAGACGAGGGGGTAGCGGATGTTGCCCGCGCCGATGTCGGAAGGGCCCAGCCGCAGGGACATGTCGGCGGCGGTGCAGCGGTCCGACGCCGTCATGGACGAGGCGTCCGACTCGGTCGCGTTCGGGGTGCCGGTCGCCTCGCCACCGGCGGAGGCGGAACTCGCGGCGGTCGCGGACGGCCCCTCGCCGGAGGCCGAGGGCTGCTCCTTCGCACCGGTCGGCTCCTTCGCACCGGACGACGGGGTGTCGCCCTGCGCGTTGCCGTGGGACGTGGCGGGCGCGGCTGCCGACGAGGGGCGGGATGCGCTGCCGGTCCCGTCCTGGCAGGCGGTGAGCGTGAGCGCCGCGACGGCGATCAGCGACGCGGCGGCGACACGACGGCCGCGGCCGAGCGTCATGGTGGTGAGCGACATGAGTGTCCCCCTCGTCTGGTGGATGCGAGCTCTCGTAGGGGTGGGTGCGGTCCGTCCGTTGTTCTTCCCGTGTCCTTCCAGAGTGACCCAGGTCACTGCCGGACCGCTAACGAGGCATTAACACACCACTAACGAGCCGGCGTGCCCGGCACGCCGATCACCCCGGCACCTCCTTGACCAGCCGGGATTCCGCGTGCGCCGCTCAGACTCGCAGAAAAACCCCCGGTTGCGGATGCGGCACCACCAGATTCGGCCTACTTGCCGCTCCCCTGGTCGGCGCCGATGTTCGGCGGGTCGCCGCGCACCGCACCGGTGTCGGCCGCGGGGACACCGGGGGTACGGGCGTAGAGGTTGTGGTCGTAGGTGTTGTGTGCATCGGCAATCGGGGAGCCGGCCGCGGCGCCGGCGAAGACGTTGTCGCGGAAGGTGACGCCACCGGGGCGTTGCCCCGGAAGGTGCGGGCGGTGCGGGGCGCGCGCCGTGCGCACGCCCCGCACCGCCGGGTGCCGCGACGGTCAGCCGGTGACGCCGGACGGCTGGACGAGGTCCAGGTCGAGCGTCTCGCTGGCGCCGCCGGCGAGGGATATCGGTGCGGCGTGCGGCGGGTAGCCGGCGGCGGTGAGGGTGTAGTGACTGCCGCTCAGGTCGGCGAAGGCGAAGGCGCCGTCCCGGCCGGTGACGGTGTGCCCGGCGACCGTGCCGTCCTCGACGAGGGTCACGGCGGCGTCGGCCAGCGGCCGGCCACCCGGACCGCGCACCGTGCCGCGGACCGTGGCGGTCGGCCACAGTCGGGCGTCCTGCCGGTCCGGCTCGCCCCCGGACAGCGCGAGGGCACGGGCCTGCGGCCGGTGTCCGGGGGCGCCGAGGACCAGGGTGTAGCTGCCGGGCGGCAACTGCGCGACGCCCCAACTCCCCTCGGCACCGGACGTCGTACGGGCCACCACCGCTCCGCCGACGTCGGTGACGACGATGCTCCCACCGGCCAGCGGGGCGCCCTCGGGGCCGCCGAGCAGCACGCCGCCCAGCCGCCCGGCGCCGGCGAGCATCAGGTCCACCTCGACCGGGGCGCCGTCCGCTCGGTGCGTGGCCGAGGCCGCGTACGGGGCGTGGCCGGGTGCGGCGCCGGTGAGCACGTAGCTGCCGGCGGCGGGCACGGCGAGCGCATAACGGCCGTCGCCGGTGGTCGTGGTGACACCGGCCTGGCGCCCCTGACGGTCGATGAGGGTGACGCTGGCGCCGGGAACCGGCACCCCGTCGGCGCCCAGGACACGCCCCCGGAAGCCGTCCGCACCGCCCGGGCCTGCGTCGGCGTCCGCCGTCCCGTCCACGCGCCGCCCGACCGCGCCCGCCGTGCCCGGCTCGTACGCCACGCCCGGCTCGTTCGGCTCGTTCGCGGTTCGCCCCACCGCATCGTCCTCGTCGGCGCCCGGAACGTCCGCCCCCTGCGCGACGAGGGTCGGGTGGGGCGTCTTCCGCTGTGGCGGCAGGAAGGACGCCAGGGCCACGCCGACGAGGACCGCGGCCGTGGCGATCAGGAAGGCGACCCGGAAGCCGGCCAGGGTGGGCACCGTGGCCGGCCCGAAGCGCTGGGACATATGGGCCAGCACCATGCCGATCACGGCGCTGGACACCGAGGTGCCGATCGAACGCATCAGGGTGTTCAGGCCGTTGGCCGCACCGGTCTCGGACGGGTCGACGGCGCCGATGATCAGCGCGGGCAGCGAGGAGTACGCCAGGCCGATGCCGGCGCCGATGACCACCGCCACGATGACCGTCTGCCAGGGGGCGTCCATCAGGCCGATGCCCGCGCCGTAGCCGACCGCGATCACCGACATGCCGATCAGCAGCGAGGTCTTGGGGCCGCGCCGGGCCGCGATCCGCGCGTACAGCGGCGCGACGAACATCATCGTCAGGCCCAGCGGCGCCATGCACAGACCGGCCACCACCATCGACTGACCGAGGCCGTAGCCGGTCGACGTGGGCAGTTGCAGCAGTTGCGGCAGCACCAGCGAGACCGCGTAGAACGCGACGCCGACCGTGATCGAGGCGAGGTTGGTGAGCAGCACCTCGCGGCGGGCGATGGTCCGCAGATCGACCAGCGGATCGGTGATGCGCAGCTCCATCACGCCCCACAGCACCAGGATCAGGGCCGCGATACCGAACAGACCGAGGGTCTTCGGCGCACCCCAACCCCAGTCACTGCCCTTGGTGATGGGCAGCAGCAGGGCCACCAGACCGGCCGACAGCCCGATGGCGCCCGCCACGTCGAAGCGCCCCCGGGCGCGTACCGGTGGCTCCGGTACGACGAGGAGGGTGAGCAGGATGGACAGCAGGCCGAGGCCGGCGGCGCCGAAGAACAGGGCGTGCCAGTCGGCGTGTTGGGCGACCAGCGCCGCGACCGGCAGGGCCAGCCCACCGCCGACGCCGATCGACGAGCTCATCAGGCCCATCGCCGCGCCGAGCCGCTCGCGCGGCAGCGCATCGCGCATGATGCCGATGCCGAGCGGGATGGCACCCATGGCGAAGCCCTGTAGCGCCCGGCCGACGATCATCGTGAGCAGATCGCTGGTGACACCGCAGACCGACGACCCGACGACCATGACCCCGAGGCTGGTCAGCAGCATCCGCCGTTTGCCGTAGAGGTCGCCGAGCCGCCCCATGATGGGCGTGGCGACGGCACCGGCGAGGAGGGTGGCCGTCATCACCCATGTGGCGTTGCTGGGCGCGGTGTTGAGCAGCACCGGAAGGTCCTTGATGACCGGCACGAGCAACGTCTGCATCACCGCGACGACGATGCCGGCGAAGGCGAGAACCGGGACGATGCCGCCGCGGACTCTGCGCGGCCCGCCCTCGAACGGGTCGGGCACCGGGGGTGCGGCGGCCGTGGTGGCCGCCCTTCCGGGCGGCTGGTCCGTCGTCTGGGTCATACGTGGGGCCTCCAGGGCAGCAGGAGTTCGGGCGCGTGGCCCTTGATACGTGCATGACGAACGTTCCCCCGCGGGGCCCTATTCCGCGACACCCTCCACCTGCACGGATCCACCGCGGCGGGCGGGCGGACCGCACCGCACGCGCGGCATGTTTCCCATCGACATCAGGCCGGACCGCCCCACTCGGCGGCTCCGGATCCGTCAACTCGCCACGGCGTCCACGTCGTCATGGACGTCCGCACCCGACGAGGCCTTCTCCTGGAGCGCGGCGTCCAGCTTCTCCCCGCGCTCCGGGTCCAACGTGAGCTTGGCGAGTATGGCCGGCACGGCGACGCTCGGCAGGGTGTGCTGGAAGAACACGGTCAGCCGGTGATTGAGATCGGCCCGGTTGGTCAGCGCGTGCGACATCATCTGCAACCCGGCGAACGCACCGACGAACAACTCGGCGGTGTCGTGCACCTCGATGCTCTCCAGGATTTCGCCACGGTCCCGCGCCTCGTTCAGCAGACCCTCGACGAACCGGGTCCACGAGAGCATCGACTGCTTTCGGTCGAGGTGATTGGAGCCCTGCTCGACGGCGAGCCGGGCCGCGCCCCGCTGAATCGGGTCGTTGCGCAGTCGGTACGCCAACACCTGGCCGGCGTCCACGAACTCCTGCAACTTGATCTGCCGCGGCTCCACGGCGATGTCCAGCACATGCTCATCGAGTACGGCCATCGCGAGCTGCTCCTTGGAGGCGAAGTGGAAGTACAGGGCGCCCTTCGTCACGCCGGCGCGTTCAAGGACTTCGGCGATGGTGGCGCGGTCGTAACCGCGGTCGTCGAAGACCGCCGCCGCCGCTTCCAAGATCATTCGACGGGTCCGGATCCCGCGGTCCTGTTGCGCCACAGGACGCCTCCTACCTCTCGAAGTCTCCATGTTCCGCTATCGCTCACCAGAGCTCAAATCGCCGCCCGATCAGCCTATTTCCCTTTTCCGCCAGCCCGGCATTGAAAATAAAACCGGATGGTACGTATCTTATCAGCGACGGACCTCATCCCGTAGAGACGCCTGGGGGGCAGTCATGAGCGAGACGATGCACGTCCGTGGCACGGTCCAGCCCAATGCCCCACACGAGTTGTGGTCGAAGCGGAACCAACAAACCACTCAGCGACCCCCTTCCGGCGCGCATGTCCGCTGCGAATTCGTGCACCGCCCCCTCGTCGACGACATTTTGGTCACCTCATGGCGACGGATGGACGACCGCCACTTCTCCGTTACCGCCCGCTGGCCCCATGAACACGGGTATTTCGCGCCGCACCGCGGTCGCCACTCCCTCATCCTCACCGGCGAGACGATCCGCCAAGCGGGGCTGTTGCTCTCGCACACCGAACTCGGCGTACCGGTGGGTCACCACTTCATCCTCGGCGACCTCGTCTACACCACGCACCCCGAGGAACTCGACGCCGAAGACGGCCCCACCCCGCTGACGATCGACATCGCCCTCAGCGATCTACGGATCCGGGCCGGCACGATGACCAGCGGCCGCTTCGACATGACCATGCACACCGCGGGCCGGTTCGTCGCGACCGGACACTCCCATGTCACCGTCACCTCTCCGGCCGTCTACCGCCGGATACGCGGGGAGCGACTGACCGCCCGACGCAGCCTCGGCCCGCTGCCCCCGTCCGTCCCGCCCCGACTGACCGGCAGCGCCAGCGAGCACGACGTCCTGCTCTCCCCCACCGACCGGCCCGATCGCTTTCTGCTGCGCATCGCGCCCGGCCACGCCTCGGTGGTGAATCCGGCGAACGACCACGTCCCCGGCATGGTGCTGGTCGACGCCGCCCAGCAGGCCGCACACGCCCTGACCGCGCCCGACCGCTTCCTCCCGTACGCCTTCGGCACCACATTCCGCCGCTACGCCGAGCACGGCACCCCCTGCGTCATCGAGGCCCGCCGCCTCCCCTCCGCGCTGTCCGGTACCACGACGGTCCAGGTCATCGGAGTGCAGAACGGCGAGCCGGTGTTCATGTCCACTCTCACGGCGCTGGACGAACGCGCCTGAACGGACCCCGTCGCGCACGGCGCTCGACACCGCACACGGGCACCGCGACGGGTTCCCGGAGCTCCACCGCGATCAGGAACAGATCGACAGTCATCGGCGGCAGCTCGCCGCCGCAGACACCGGAAGGGTCAACGCACATCATGGGTGACCTCAGCGGAAAGACCGCGCTGGTAACGGGATCCGGCCGGGGCATCGGCCGGGGCATCGCCCAACGCCTCGCGCGGGACGGCGCCCTGGTGGCCGTCCACTACAACACCGACGACGCCGCGGCCAAGGAGACCGTCGCAAGCATCGAAGCCGCCGGAGGACGGGCGTTCGCCATGGGAGCGGAGCTGGGCGTGCCCGGTGACGCCGCAGCCCTGTTCGCCGCCTTCGACTCCGAACTCGCCGCGTACGGCGCCGAACCCGGTCTCGACATACTCGTCAACAACGCGGCGACCAGGTTCTCCGGGCGCATAGCCGAGGCGACGGAGGAGGAGTTCGACCGCACCATCGCGGTCAACGTCAAGGCGCCGTTCTTCCTCGTCCAGCACGGTCTGCGCCGGATGCGGGACGGCGGGCGCATCATCAACATCTCGTCGGCGGTGACGCGTACGGCCTACCCGTCGTCCATCGCCTACAGCGTCTCCAAGGGCGGGGTCGACACCCTCACCCTCACCCTCGCCAAGGACCTCGGCGACCGCGGGATCACGGTGAACACCCTGGCTCCCGGCTGGGTCGAGACCCATGTCACCGCGGCGCGGACGGCGACGCCCGAGGGGCGGGCCGCGCTGGCCGCCTGCTCCGTCTTCAACCGCATCGGCCAGCCCGCCGACATCGCCGACGTCGCCGCCTTCCTCGCCTCCGACGACTCCCGTTGGATCACCGGCCAGCGCATCGATGTCACCGGTGGCTCCACGCTCTAGAAACCGCCGGACGCCTCCCCGGGCCCGTCCCGGCGCGTCAGGCGTCGTGGAAGACCAGGCCCAGACAGTGCCGCCGGCCCGAGCGGACGGTGCTCACGCCGTGCCGCACCGGGCCGGCCGACCAGCCCCGGGCGGAGCGCACGGGCCGGTCGCGGGTGGTGAAGACCAGGCCGTGGCCCTGGGGCAGGACGGCGCTGGTGCCGCGGGACTGGGCGCGCGGCCGCTGTTCGACGAGCAGGAATTCACCGCCGGTGTAGTCGCTGCCCTGCTCGTCCAGGCCGACGACCACCTGGAGCGGGAAGACCATCTCCCCGAAGAGGTCCCGGTGCAGCGCGTTCCAGTCGCCCGCGCCGTAACGCAGCAGGATCTGGGCGGACTTGGTCTGCCCCGCCGCATGGCACATGGCGCGCCACTCCTCCAGGCTGTCCGGCCAGGGCGCCGGCCTGCCGAGCCGGTCCGCCCAGTCGCGGGCGATGGTCAGCAGGTACGGGTAGAACGCCTCGCGCAGGGCCTGCACCGGCTCGGGCAGCGGTTCGGCGAAGTAGCGGTACTGGCCCGATCCGAAGCGGTGCCGCGCCATGTCGACGGTCGAGCGGAAGCGGTCGGGCTCGTCGTAGAGCGCGCCGAGGGCACGGCACTCGGAGGGGGTGAGCAGCGGTGGCGTCACCGCGCAGCCCACCGCGTCCAGCTCCCCGGCCAGCGCGGTCCAGTCGGCGGCCGCGACGCGCTCGGCGAGCACCGCGGGCCCCGAACGGCCGACGGGGCGGGCGGCCCCGCGCAGCCCGCCGGCGCACCGGGCGGTCATGACGCACTCCGGTCCCGGCCGGCGGGTGCGGACTCCACGGCGCCCTCCAGGCCGAGCAGTTGCCGCTTGCGCTGCGGCCCGCCCGCGTAGCCCGAGAGCGACCCGTCCGCGGCGATCACCCGGTGGCAGGGCCGGACCACCAGCAGCGGATTCGCGCCGATCGCCGTCCCGATGGCACGCACCGCGCCCCGCGCGGCACCGATGTCCGCGGCGATCCGCCCGTACGTGGTCGTCACCCCGTACGGAATCGACTCCAGCGCCTGCCAGACGCGCCGCTGGAAGTCCGTGCCCCCGGTGACCGCGGCGTCCGCGTACTCGATGCGGAAGCGGGTCAGCGTCCCGTCGAAGTAGGCGGCCAGCTGGCGCGCGATCTCGGCGAACGCGGCCGGGTCGTACCGCCAGTCGTCCCGTACGGTCGCACCGCCCTTCTGGTCCGGTACGGACAGCGAGGCGAGTGCGGTGCCGCCCGGTGCAGTGGCCGATTCCTCGCCCACCAGCAGGAGTTCACCCAGCGGGCTGTCGAGTGTGGTGTAGAGCGTCATGGGGGTTCTCTCTCCGTGGTGCGGTGGGCGTGCGGAAGGTCAGGGGGTGCCGGTCCGCTCGGAGACGGACGGCACGTTCCAGAAGTGGTGCATCGCGTACGAGCGCCAGGGGCGCCAGGCCCGCGCCCGTCCGCGCAGGTCCGCGGTCGGGGCTCCGGCCCGTCGCATGCCGGCCAGTACGGCGGCGTCGCCGAACACCAGGACGTCGGGGTCGCCGAGCGCCCGCATCCGGATGGCGCCGGTGGTCCGGGGGCCGATGCCGTGCAGGTCGAGGAGTCGGCGTTCGGCCTCGTCGCGGTCGGCTCCGGCGTCCAGGGTGACGGTGCCGTCGACGAGCGCGGCGCTCAGGGTGCGCACGGCGGTCCGTCGCGACTCGGGGACGCCGAGCTCCGCGAGCGAGGCCTGCGCCAGGTCGTCGGCCCGGGGGAAGAGGTGGGTGAGCGCGCCGGACGGCTCCGGCAGCGGCTCTCCGTGGGCGGCGACCAGCGCGCCGCCGAGCGCCCGGCCCACGGCGACCGACACCTGTTGGCCGAGCACGGCGCGGACGGCGAGTTCGTGCGGGTCCGCAGTGCCCGGTGAGCGCAGCCCGGGGCGCTCGGCCACCAGCCGCGCCAGGACCGGGTCCGCGCCGAGCCGCTCCGCCACCGCGTGCGGGTCGGCGTCCAGGTCGAAGAGACGCCGGACGCGCTGGCTCGCGGTGGTGAGATCACGCAGCGCGGTGAGGCGCAGCCGACACTCCAGCCAGCCCTCCCCGAGGCGCTCGTCGACCTCGGCGACGCCGGGACCGTTCGGCAGCCGCAGGGTCCGCCGGTAGGTCCGGGCGCCCGGGTCCCCGGTCACCTCCTCGACCCCGCTGATCGCGCGTCGCTGGAGGTGATCGAAGATCTCCCGCACGGCGTACGGACCGCGGTGGGCCAGCCGGAGCGGCAGGACGCCGATGGTGGTGTGCGGGGCCACCGGGCCGTACCGGGCGGCCTTGCCGGGGCGGGCGGCGCGCAGGGCGCTCGGGGTGAGCGCATAGATCTCCTTGAGGGTGTCGTTGAACTGGCGCACGCTGGCGAAGCCGGCCGCGAAGGCCACCTCGGACACCGGCAGGCCGGTGGTCTGTAGCAGGATCCGGGCGGTGTGGGCGCGCTGGGCCCGCGCCAGCGCCACCGGTCCGGCGCCCAGCTCGGCGTTGAGCTGCCGCTGCACCTGCCGTGCGCTGTAGCCGAGCCGGGCGGCCAGCCCGGACACCCCTTCCCGGTCGACCACACCGTCGCTGATCAGGCGCATCGCCCTGCCGACGACATCCGCTCGGGCGTTCCACTCGGCCGAGCCGGGCACCGCGTCGGGCCGGCAGCGCCGGCAGGCCCGGAACCCGGAGCCCTGCGCGGCCGCCGCGGTCGGGAAGAAGGCGACGTTCCGCCGGCGGGGGGTGGTGGCGGGGCAGCTCGGCCGGCAGTAGATGCCCGTCGTGGACACCGCGAAGAAGAACGCCCCGTCGAACCTGGCGTCCCGGCTGCGCACCGCCTCGTACCTGCTGTCCTCGGTCATCACGGGATCCACTGTGCAGCAGGCCGGACGCCGGCGCTGGCGGAAATCGGACATGGCGTTTCCACCGCGGGCGTCCGCCGTCGGTCGTCCGTCGTCCGTCGTCCGTCGTCCGTCGTCCGTCGTCGGTCGTCCGTCGTCGGTCGTCCGTCGTCGGTCGTCGGTTCGTCCGCCGGCTCCGCGCGGGGCCGGACGCCGGCACTCACCGAGCGCGCCGCAAGGGCGCGGCCCGGCCCACCTCCTGGGTGCGCCCGCCCCACCCCACCTCGCCGCCCCCAGACGGCTGACCAACTCCCTTTGACGGGAGAGGAGTTAGAGGCTCTCAGTAGTTCGGGAGCGCAGGCCTCCGACTGCCGGGAGCGAGGCCGGCCGCGGCGGCCGTTCGAAGTGCGGCATCGAGGTCGAACGGGCCGGTGCGGTGCGGATCGGCGCAACGGAGGACGTACAGCAGGACCTCGGCGGTCGGTATGCCGGCCCGGGCGGCGGCGAGGAGCGCATCGGCGAGGGCCTCCGCCTCCGGAAGGTCACCGACGCCGTGGTACCGCTCGAAGAGACGGCAGTCGAAGCCGCTGTACGGGGCCGGCGGCCCCCGGTACGGGCTTCGTGTCACGCCGAGGGCATCGGCCAGTCGTCCAGCGAACCGCCCCGCCATTCGACGAGGCTGGGATCGTCGAGCCGGATGTCCTCGGCCGGGTCGGCGACTCCCGCACGACGGAGGAATTCGGCGACGTCGCCGCGGCCGTGGGCCAGGCCGACGATCTGCCCACGCACGGTCACCCGACGGCCACCGGACGGCGTCGGCGGATGCACGATGACAGGCGGATGCTCGGTCATGACTCCAGCGTGCGCCGGGCTCCCCACTCGCGCACCTCGACAGCCGCCGCGGGCGGCAATCGTTGACCCTGCAAGCACTCGCTAGGCTGGCCGGGTGGCAACCAACCACCCCATGGAGTCAGCCGAGTTCTCGCGGGACCCGTATCCGCTGCTCGCCGCCCTGCGGTCGCGCGGTCCCGTGCAGCGGGTACGGACCGGCAACGGGCGGACGACGTGGGTGGTCACCGGGTGGGCCGAGGCGCGGGTCGCCCTGGCGGATCCACGGCTTTCGAAGGACACCGCCCGCTACTTCGCGGGCCGGCCGAGCAGCCGCGATCTGGCCCCCGCGGTGAGCCGGACCATGCTCGCCACCGATCCGCCGGACCACGGTCGGCTGCGGAAGCCGGCGATGGCGGCGTTCACCCCGGCGGCCGTCGCACGGTTGGAGCCCCGCATTCGGGCGATCGCCCAGGAGCTGGCCGACGGCCTGGCCGCGCGCGGGTCGGCGGACCTCGTCGAGGAGTTCGCCGTACCGCTGCCGATCGCGGTGATCTGTGAGCTGTTGGGGGTACCGGAGTCCGAACGGGCAGCGGTGCGGCGCTGGTCCAACGAGCTGTTCGCGGCGGCCGACCCGGACACCGCGGACCGCGCCTCGCACGCCCTCAGCGACTTCATGACCCGACTGGTCGCGACCCGGCGCGCGGCCCCCGGCGACGACCTCCTCAGCGAGCTGATCGCCGCCCGGGACCAGGAGGACCGACTCTCCGAGCCCGAACTGGTCTCGCTGGCCGTGCTGTTGGTGGTCGCCGGGCACGAGACGACGACCAACCTCATCGGCAACGGCGCGCTGGTGCTGCTCCGGGACGACGCGCTCCGGGCCCGTCTGTGCGCCGATCCCGGGCTGCTGCCCGCCGCGGTCGAGGAGTTCCTCCGGTACGACGCCCCGCTCACCCTGGCGACCTTCCGGTACGCCACCGAGCCGTTCGAGCTGGGCGGAGCGCGGATCGGGGCGGGGGACGTGGTGCTGGTCTCCCCCGGCGCCGCCAACCGCGACCCGGCACGGTTCGCGGCGCCCGACGAGGTCCGCCCGGGCCGCCCGGGCGGTCATCTCTCCTTCGGTCACGGCCCGCACCGCTGCCTCGGTGCGCCACTGGCCCGCGCCGAGGCCAGGATCGCGTTCGAGGTGCTGCTGGCGCGGTTCCCCGACATCCGTCCGGCGGTGGCGCGTTGGGACGACCTGGAGTGGCGGCGCACCCGTCTGATGCGGGGCCTGACGAGCCTTCCGGTGCTCCTCGGCGACCCGACCTCGACCGGCGTTCCCGCGGTACGCGACAATCGCGGCCATGACGATGGATGATCTTGCCGTTCCGGACACCCGTATCTGCCGAGCGGCGCTGGAGGTGGCGCGCGCCTACTGCTCACCGGCGCTGCTCAACCACTCGGTGCGGGCGTACCTGTGGGCCGCCGGCTACGCCGCGGCGAACGACATCGCCTTCGACGCCGAGCTCCTCTATGTGTCCGCGATGCTCCACGACATCGGGCTGGTCGAGGAGTTCGACAGCCACACGGTGCCCTTCGAGGAGGCGGGCGGCCATGTGGCGTGGGTGTTCGGCGCGGGCGCCGGCTGGCCGGTGGAGCGGCGGGAGCGGGCCGTCGACGTGATCGTCCGGCACATGTGGGACGCGGTCGACGTACAGCTGGATCCGGAGGCCCATCTGCTGGCGTTCTCCACGTCGTTGGACATCTCCGGGCGGCGTCCGGACGCCCTGCCGGAAGAGCTGCGCGCCGAGGTGCTCCAGCGCTACCCGCGGCTCGGTCTCGGTGCGGAGTTCGTCGCCTGCTTCCGCGGCCAGGCCGAGCGCAAGCCGGACAGCGCCGCCGCGGCCTCGGTGCGCAACGGCATCGCCGCCCGCATCGCCGCCAACCCCCTGGACGCGTACGGGGCGTAGCCCGTCGCTCAGCCCGCCCGACCGAGCGGACGCGGTCTCCGGCGCGGAGGCGCCCCGGCCGGACGGGGGGGAACCGGCCGGGGCTGTTCGGGAAGGGCGTTCCGCAACACCCTCACCCAATTCAACGGTGAACAAGCGGTGTTCGTTCCATGGAGACGACGTGACGACCGTCACGACGGGACGTCCCCGCGGTCCGGCTCAGCTCTCGGTGGTGTGTCCGGAGAGGCGTTCGACGCCGCGGAGGAGGGCGGAGTGGTCCAGGCCGCCGTCGCCCTGGGCGCGGAGGGAGGCGACGAGG